>CALKXZ010000038.1 GCA_938003775.1 uncultured Granulosicoccus sp.
GGTGGCTGATAGATTGGGGTGTAGGTTTTGAGTTTCAACTTATGTGCATGGGGGTATACTGTATCGTTACTGCGGTTGTGATGTGTCAGACATCACGAGCCTTGCTACAGCGTTAATGCTGCTACTTCGTTAAAATATGCGTGGCATTCATTGCATGATTAGTAACCTCAAAAAGTTGCGTGACATATTAATCTTGCCTATTAGCTGTGAGTCATTGCAATAGGGTCGATTGTTAACAGTGCGCTAAGGTCAGCTGGTCGTCTGTATGCAGATCACGATTTAAGCCAATTGAATAACTGCGCGCTGCAGATTTACAAGCTAATTCGTGGTACCACAGTGTAAAACGTTTTTTCTATTAGATTAAGGTATTGAGTGTATGGCTTTCAGGTTGCCTAAAGGATCGTTGTTCGCCGTATTGTTACGCTCTTCATGGTGGTATAGCGTACTGATCGGTGTGGCTTTTATAGCGCTGAGTGTGATCTTTGCAAACGCGCGGTATGTGGCTCTCGGTGTGTTCAGTGCGTTACCGTTTTTGGGTATAGCCTGCTATGCGGCCTACCGGCAATCTAAACAACCCAGCCAGAAACGTGTACTGGAAATCGTTCAACAGTCACGAAAAATGACGACTGCAGAAGTGGCCAGAGAAATAGCGGATAGGTATAGTGAAGAAAATTTTGAGTCACAACCGTTCAAGGGTAACGCAGCCGATATTGAGCTGACTCGAGGTCATCGAAAAATATTACTGTGCACCAAACGGTTTAAAGCGG
Organism: uncultured Granulosicoccus sp.; assembly: GCA_938003775.1. Taxonomy (GTDB): domain Bacteria; phylum Pseudomonadota; class Gammaproteobacteria; order Granulosicoccales; family Granulosicoccaceae; genus Granulosicoccus. The sequence continues at coordinate 768 of CALKXZ010000038.1, forward strand.
CCAACACGGGTATTGAGCCCTTGAAGCAACTTGTTGCAGCTGGGGAACTGGTTGAGGCCACTGAATATTTGTATGTCGCTCTTGGGGAAGTTTCAGCTGCTGCTCGTGAGTATGCCTCGCAAAACACTATCGAGATTATTCAGGTAGCTCGATTAACGGCGTTTATTGATGGGCAAGCACATATCGACTAAATTTTTATTGTTGTGGTGTAAAATGTATACAAGTCTATAGCCAACGTGGCTACAATGAATAGTGTCACGAATCGCCCCCAATCATGACGGCTGCATTGTGTTGATCATCAATGTTGATCACTTGATTCGTATAAATAGGGCCAACAAATACACTCGTGTATGACCTTAGAAAGAACAACCCACCATGATGGGTCGACCACTAGTGAGCTACAGTTTGAGTGATATACCCCATGGCACTGAGTGTATCCAGGTTGTCGTCACCACGTTAGGGTCAAATCAGGGTCGGGGCACTTAGGCACTGCCTTGCAAATAAAGGCAAGAATCTGTATTTCTTCAGGGTCGCTCTCTGGCGGTGGTGGTGGAGGGGGTCTGATTCCAGTGCCAGGAGCAGGCTTGGCTATTGCTAATCGCTTAAAGGTGCGTTGTTTAGCAAGTCGTTGCATGGCCAGGGTGTTGGGTGTTAGTTGAAGCGTAAGTGCTGGTCTAAATTGTGTATTTTTTACACGCGGTCTTATGCTGGCAACTGGGCGTTCGGCCATGCCCGGACGTGCAAGAGTTTTAGCGCTCATTGATGTATTCACTGCACGTGCTTGTGTTGCTCTTGAACGTGGTTTGGGTTTCCTGAGCGGTTTAGTACGGATGGGTTGCATTGTCTGTAGCAGGGCTGGGTCCAGACGAGTCGCAAGCGGCTTACCAACAGCTAACTGAGAGAATTCCAGTTGTAGTGAACCTGCCGGTCGCAAAGGTGGCCGAGAAGTGGACGAACCTTGAGATTTCTCTTTCACGGTGACATGGCGCGCAAATACAACACCGGTGACGTAAGCAGGGCAATCACCTGTCGCTGGCTTGCCGCCATCCGAGAGTACTTTGGTGTTATCTGTCAGTCGCCAGAAGCGCGAATGCAGCACGTCCCTATTAAACCAATGACGATCCAATAAACCCATGCTGAACTCAAGATTCATTGACTCAATCCTCGTCAATTCTGAGCCTGTGTCGAACCGATTCTTTAGTTCTGCCGGCGCCTGAGTGACAAGTGCCTCTATGGTAGAGCTATCAAGTTGGAAACTTCTCCAGTTGCCCTCGTCCAGCGCATTCACGGGTGAAAAACTCGTTGGAAACACCTCTATTTGAGTTGCTGATCCGGTCTGGGAATCAATACTTGGATTAAAGTTGGTCTTCCAATCAAGCCAAGTCGTTAGCGGTGATTTGGCTCCCAGTGCCAATACCTCATTCTGCCTTTGTTCTACCTCGTTTTTATAGCCTTCGAGTGTCCAGTCGCGTTCCAAATCAGCAAGACGTTTTCGAAAAGCAGGTTCGTCCATCTCTTCCCATTGCTTGCGTATTGTCTCATCTTCGGAGAATTCGCCAGCGTCGCTGAAACGAGCCTCATCAAACTCCTCGCGTACAGAGTTCCATGCATCTTGATACTGCTTGTATAGGATAACTTGAGGACTATCGCGCTCAATTCCGTCAGCGTCGGTATCTTTTAGAAAGTCCCAGGCCGCTTGAAATTTGGCCTGCTCATCAGACGTTCGGGTAGACGATGCGCAGCTTCCTTGCCTCAATACATGTCCGTATTCGTCCCATAAGAATCTTGATTCGCTGGGAATCCACGCATTGCCCTCGGGTATCAAGTTCACCAGTAACGAAAACGCCTCGATATTAGCGCGCTTGGCCAGTATGTCTTCGGCTGTACCTGTCATAGAGAAATCCAGATCGCTGCGCTGGTATACAAGTGGCGTCACCGGAAAAGAGAGGAACGTATCCTCATTGGCAAATACCTTCTGAGCCTTAGCCATTAATGCAAGATGTGCTTTTGCATCCATAGTGTCGAGTTTCCTATCAAAAAGTAGTCATAATTACCATGCCAGCGCGGCCGAACTGCCATCGAGCAAATCGGCCGTGCTTGGACATACTTATCAGCCGATGTGTTCTCAACCTGCAAACTCAATATCCGGTAACGGGTCAGGCATTTTTTCGGTGTGTTTCTGGCACTTAAAGCCAATGATCTGATGCCCAGGCACAGTAATTGACTGTGAAGTGCTGTCGTACTCCAAAGAATTCTCCCGTTCACCCTGTGCACTGTTTCGAGCGTGCGAGCCGCCCAGATGAATCGGCCCGAAATGGAAAAAGCCTCCGCCGCCGGTTGATGAGCTTTGCCATTTGCTTGCGGCCTCAGCGGCACCTTCACTCTCTTTGAAAGAGATGGTCAGATCCTTAATGACGATAACCGAGGTCGGGTAAGCCGGAATTAACCCTTTCGGTGGCGTTCCTCCATCACTTACCGATTGGCCTGCAGCCTCGGGGTTATCGGGTGAAAACCGCCAGAGTTTACTGTGTAGGAAGGACGGGCGGAACCAATTGCCACGCACGATAAAAGCCTGTGCCATGCTGAACTTGAGCTCAAAGTGCTGGCTGTTAAAACGCACTTGACGCTGGTTTTGACCAGAGGCCGAACTGGTATTAACGCCGCCTGCACCAAAACCAAGGAATCCGCCACCTACCGTTGTTTTTGAGCGTTTCATCTTGTAGCTTGAATTCGCATAGCGATTGTATTCACCCTTTTCGAATGTGAATTCAGTCCAGCCAGCGGCGTTCATGAAGTTCGCGGGTACCAGGGACGTAAAATAAAAGTCGCTACCCGAAGACATACCGGTTAATCTTGCTCGTTCGAGATCGTCAACATACTGTTGCTTGAGTAGTGCCATGTCACGCTGCATAACTTGATCAATGAAAGCACTGATACCTTCAAAGTCATGCTTGTAACCATTGGAGACCCAGTCAGCTTCTGCAGCACGCACTCGATTTCGTAGCGTACGCGCATTCATGGCCCAATAGTGTACTGCGCGTGAGTTATCTGCTGTCAATGCATCGATCCGAGCAGTGTTGTACTGCAATACAGCGTCCTCATAGGCTGCCATTTTCTGCGTATAGAGATTGACAAGAGCACTGGGTTCAATAACTTCCTCCTCAGAGTCATCAATCAGATTTACCTTGGTACGGGTGGTCGTTAACAATCCACGAAATTTTTCGATCTTTGCCAGTGTTTTTTCAGGTAGGACTGCTTCCATTACCTGGCTCATCCTGAGAATGTACTCCCATCGATCAGCGAGCGAACCTTCATTGTTCATAATACTCAGCGCCGCAAATTGATCGTTTGTCGTTGCTTCACAATCGGGAACGAAGTTAAGCAAATGCGACGCTGCCTCGGCCTGCATGTATAGGCGTGATGTATCTTGAGCACGCAACTGCTCAAGAAGCACCGGATCGATTTCACCCTCGGCGGACCCCCCGGTTACTTCGTCCAATTTCGCTTTCTTAACAACACCTGTCAGCCCTTGCGTCAGGTATTCAAAGTCCTCTGGCATGATTGGTAGGCCGGGTGTGCACCAACTGAAAAAGTGATCTTCAGATCTAGGCACAGTGTCGTCACCGTTGGTGAGAACGTCATATATTTTACCCATCACAGAATTGAGCATCATTTCGGGTTGTACCATCATGGTATTTCTCCTTAAGTTGCGAATTTGGTCAGTGGGTCTACCACCGGGCCTTACCGGGCAAACAGAAATGTCTTCCGACTTAGGTTGTCTACGAGGTTTTAGTAAGCCGTAGTAAACGAGTTATTTCAATAGTTGGGAGACTGGCGATAGTCGGGTCAATGAAATGACAATAAAGCAGCTCTGACCCCCAATAGCCGCATCTTGCAGCTCATCGTGCTACCTGTGGGGTATGTAAACAGCTATTTAGTCATTCCGTTTTAATTTAATACAGCAGGTTCATTACCGGTCAGCTATGCCAATGAATAGTTGCTTGATGATGATCGAGGGACGCATGATAGGTTTTACCATTCACCGCTATGAGTGAATGCTGCTTCTTCAGAATGAATACGGTGGAGATGTTCATGGTCAACTATCAAAATAAATCGCAGTACATGCTCTCATTTGATGACGACTATGAGCCAGCGCGCATGGATGCCATGCTGACACCGATACATGCGCGAGTGATACATCGAATTACCGCTCGCAAAGTTCTCATTGTCACTGACATGACACGCTCAGCACTTCAGCAAAGCCTGCCAACAGGTGTGTCTCTGGATTCGGGGTCACAATCACGCTCACGGTCAGAATCAGAATTACTGGTGAATGCCACGCACCTGCGTTTGTCATCACAGTTTGCAGAGGCTAAATCCAGACGGCGTGATGATGGGCGTGAATGGGGTGACGGTGACTTTGAAGCACCGGGTCATGATGAATCAGCAACAGATTCAGAACACATTCACAGATCCAGGAGCGGGGTCAGTGGTGCGGTAGAATTCATCGCACCGATCAATGACAGGCTGGTAAATGATACGGCTGTGAGTCTGATTATTGTGGATGGAACTCATGAATTTTCAATGTCAGAAGAGGAGAAGACCAATATAGCTGCAGAGGTCATGACAGGACTCGACTGGCTTGCATCAGTTGAGGAGGATGCCAATGTGTCGTGGTCGTACAAAGTGGAAACACCCACAGTTAATGTCGACCCATGGAGTGGTGCACGCTGGCCAGGAATGCCAGCTAACTTCTACAACGGTATTGATGCAGCAGTAGTCAGAGAAGATAACGACAAGCTGTATTTTTTTAAGGGAAGTCAGTATGTCCGTTTTTCCAATGTCAGTGCAGGCGTAGACCCTGGTTATCCCAAAGCCATCGAAGGAAACTGGCCGGGGTTACCGACTACCTTTAATCAGGGTATAGACGCAGCACTTTGGCGTCAAAGCAATGGTGTGCTGTATCTATTCAAAGGCTCAAGCTATGTACGATTTACCAACGTATCCGAAGGTGTCGATTCTGGGTATCCAAAATCTATTAGCGGCAACTGGCCTGATCTGCCATCGTCTTTCACCAGTGGCATTGATGCGGCGCTAATGCGCAAAGATAATGGAAAAATCTATTTTTTTAAAGATGATCAGTATGTACGGTTTAGTCGTGTCTCAGCGGGAGTCGATGCGGGGTATCCGAAGCCGCTTGAAGGAAATTGGAGCGCACTACCCGACAGCTATACCAAAGGCATTAACGCAGCCCTGTGGCGAGACAGTAACGGTGCAACGTACTTCTTCCAGAACAAGCGTAACAATGGGCGGTTATACGGTACCTACGTTCGATTCAGCAATATTAGCAACGGTGTTGATTCAGGCTATATGCAGGGTAAACCCATTGGTCTTAGTACTGGTGAGGCAGAACGTTTATGGCGTAATCCTGCAATGGCTTCATTGGGTTATGGAGAGGGTAGTGACCAGGTCAGACACTTGGCTGCTGATGTTCGCGATAGCCTACGTGCACAACATGGTTTTTGCTTATTTGTCACCAAGTACCCGACAACACATTTCGCTTATGCAGGTGGCGGACGTATTGTGTATCGCAAGGCCGGTTTTTTACCCACCCAAACCGGTAACATGGACCGCGTCATTGCCCATGAGACAGGCCACGTATTTGGTGCACCCGATGAATACGGCAGTAGTGGCTGTCGTTGCAGCACCAAAAGCGGACGCTTTTTCAAAGCGTCTAACCGAAACTGCGCCAATTGTGACCCCGATGAAAATGCGCCATGCATCATGCGATCGAATTCACCAGGACTGTGTCAGAACACACCCTGGCATCTTGGTTGGGGTGCTTTTATGACAGGCATTGATGCCGCGTTCTGGCGACATGATGTCAATAAAGCGTACCTGTTCAGTGGCACACAGTACATCAGATACTCGACTATATCTAACGGTCGGGACGAGGGTTACCCGAAAAAAATTGCTGGCAATTGGCCTGGATTGCCGGTGATGTTTCGTAGTGGCATAGATGCGGCGCTATGGCGTAAGGACAACAATAAACTGTACTTCTTCAAGGAAAACCAGTACGTGCGTTTCTCCAGTATCAGTGATGGCGTCGACTCGGGTTATCCGAGGACAATATCCGGAAATTGGCCCGGTTTACCCGCGAATTTCAACAACGGTATTGATGCGGCGTTTTGGCGCGAAGACAACGATAAAATATACTTCTTCAAAGGGAGCCAGTACGTGCGTTTCTCCAATATCAGCGATGGCGTCGATGTTGGCTATCCACGTTCAATTAGCGGTAACTGGCCTGGTTTGACAACCGACTTCAACAGTGGAATCGATGCCGCGTTAATGCGCCCTGACAACAACAAGCTCTATTTTTTTTCCGGGTCACGGTATAGTCGCTTCAGTAATATCTCAGAAGGTATTGATTCTGGGTACCCTCGCTACATCAATGGCGTGTGGATGTCATTTCCCAGGCATCGCGCAATCCTCAGTTCCAACGACCGTTCGATTCAGACAGCCTTACGTGGTTCTATCACCGTGAATCAGACGAGCTAAGCCATCCAAAACAAACACAAGCAGCGTTAGGTGTAAGCGTCATATTTATGCCGCGCGATGCATGAATAAGGCTATACAAATGGATCATTGGATAGCATACTTTTAATGCGTGACATCTGTATTGTCCGTGTTTATGTAACCTTCACTTAATTTCGCATCGAGTCAGTACTGTCTCGTAACGCCGCAAGACCCACCGGTGAGCACTGCGAATGGGTTTATTCACGATAACAAACACCGTTGATGTTGTTGGTTTGCCAAATAGTGAAAATGTAAGCTAACTAGCAGGGAGCGTTTTACTCATGCCTGTTGATGTATTCATTTCGTACCGCGGTGCGGACCGAGTTCTCGCACGCAGGCTTGAGCAACGCTTGCGCAGTCGTTGGGGTAGTCGTGTTTTTCGCGATGAGACAAGTCTCATGGCTGGCCGCCCCTGGTCCGAACAACTTTTGGATGCCATGTCACAAGCCAACGTTATGCTGGCTCTGATTGGTCCGGGCTGGCATGTACGTAAC
>CALKXZ010000039.1 GCA_938003775.1 uncultured Granulosicoccus sp.
CGAAGTATTTTATGGTAGGTACGTTTTCTATACTGGCTAGAGAGCAAGGAAGTTTACTATGCGCAAGTTTATTTCGGTGGACATTGCTCCGCTTTTCAATTACAAGAATACAGCGGACGGCTTTTGCTTTGATCGCCATGACATCGTGGGAGCAAAGCTGAAGGGGGTCACTTTTTCAAATGGTGTGCTCGATGGTTCAACCGCGGAATGTCTTGAACTTGTTGACAGTAAATTTGTTGACTTATACTTAGGTAAGTCGGAGTTGTACGAGTGTTATTTTGAAGATTTTGAGTTCGTTAATTGTAAATTTGTTGAACTGGAATTCACAGAGTGCTTATTCCGAAATGTGACATTCACAGATTGTGATCTATTTGAAATGACCATATCGTTATCTAACGTGGAAGATATGCAATTTAAGAACTGTATATTGAAACGTAGCTCGTTTTATAAATCGAAAGTGGGCGAGTTAACGTTTGATAGCTGCCCCGTGACAGACCCTCGTAGTTTCGTATACGTGTTCGATGACTTCGATGAGACGTCGTTGGCGGCAGTTAGGGAGCAAGAATTTGAACTTAAGATTGACACAAGAAACTCTTGATAGGTGCGTAAAGATAAGGTCGGAAATGTTTTAACGTGGGATGTTAAGGCGCCTTGATCTGAAGAAGGGCTCAGTATTCCTAAGTTTCTCGGAAAGGCTGAAAATCGAGACGTAGCTGCTGGTGAATACCTTGTTATAAACACTACAAGGATGACTACAGGGGATATTCTGGCTTTGGAACAAGCGCTAAGTAGAGACGAAGCTTTTGACAGAAATTACGTTTTTATACTGAATAGTGATCGGGTTATTTTGCTTGTCGTAAATACAGGTTCAGATGAGATAGCACACTACCTGTCATATCTAGTGCCGACTACTACATCTGACACATCCACACCTGAAGAAGGGCTCAGCTCAGCTGCTTTCGCCCTTGGGATACTGCCGCTTTACGCAAGTTACTCTTTTTTTCGAAGTATCGATTAGTCTACAAGGGTGTAAGTCTGTTGTTAAGCCGCCTTGTCCGATTGAATTAGATAAGTGAGTTCCTTGCACACAGCCGGAAACATGAGTTTTAACTGATTCAAGGTGTCGGCATAGCCGATCATATTGTCAGATCGCGCCATAGTTTCAATCTGCTCACATAATTGAGCCAAATCAATCGCACCCACATTGGCGCTACTACTTTTTAATGTATGTGACACGTCGGCTATATGCGCGATATCGTCTTGTTCGTCGCAAGCAACCAATTGCTCAACCAATGTAGAGGATGCTTCCAAGTAGGCGTTAATTACTTTTGTAAAAAAACCAGACCGGGTTCCTTTTGCCAGTGATCTCAATGCATCAAGAGTGCCTTCGTCCAGAACTGGCTGAGCTTGAATATTCTGGTCGGTACCGAACTCAGAGCCGAGTATGGGATTGTCGTCAGCGACCGACAAAGAATGCTCAGAATCATTTGAAGCCTCAGACGTCTGTATCTTGCAGACGGCACAGCGTTTGTAAGTTGTCTCAACCGCATTAGACAACTGCTCGGGAGTGAACGGCTTGCTCAGATACTCATCGGCGCCCGCCTCGATGCATTTATCGCGGTCACCCTGCAAGGCATTCGCAGTTAGAGAGATGATGGGAAGGTGCTTTTCATTGGCTGTGCCGTCTCTGTGTTCTGCCTTGCGTATGGCCGCCATCGCCTCATATCCATCCATAACAGGCATCCGCATGTCCATTAATACCAGATCATATGATGCTTGCTTTATCGCTTCAATGCCTTCCAGGCCATTATCTGCAGTATCAATGTGTCGATATCCGAGGGTTTCAAGCATTCCCACCGCCACTGCTTGGTTAACTGGATTATCTTCTACAATCAGGATACGCAATCCGAGGTTATCCCCATTAAAGTCGCTGACATCTGATGGTCGTTTTTTGATGATATAATCACCGACCTGCTTGGCCATCAGACAGTTGTACAGTTCGGCTTGCCTTACAGGTTTTCGAATGGCGTGATCAATTCCGATCTCACTGTACTTCTCTTCCTGTTCTATATCATCAATTGAACTGAACAGAACTAGTCGGGTGCTGGCTACTCTGGTATCTGCCTTAATACGACGTGCCAGCTCAATGCCATCCATTTCCGGCATGTGAAAATCCAAGATAACTTGTGTGAAGGGCTCGCCCACTTGTACAGCGGAACTCAATGCCTCCAACGCTTGCCGGGCAGATGAAACACAACTATGGCTGATATTCCATGCGGCCAGGTGATGGGAAACGATTTCAAGGTTTGTAGCATTGTCATCAACAACCAGTACTTGCATAGTGCTCAAGTTCGCAATAGTTCGGACCTCATTGGTGATCCTGGAATCTTCCGCTTTTGCCACGAGGAGATCAAATGTAAAGGTCGATCCTACGCCACTGATGCTTTGTACTTGCAGTTGACCGCCCATTAGTTCAACAATTTTTTGTGAAATGGTAAGTCCAAGACCAGTGCCACCGTACTTGCGTGTTGTTGAACAGTCTGCTTGTGTAAAGGATTCAAATACCTTCGCGACTTCTGAATGTGACATGCCAATACCAGAGTCACGAATCTCGAAGTTTAACCGAACGCTTTTGTCGGTAGTGTCCTTCACGTTAACCCCAACGTAAACCTCTCCCAAGTCGGTAAACTTGATAGCGTTGCCTAATATGTTGGATAAAACTTGTCGAATACGAGTTGAATCGGACACGACCATTGTTGGCATGTTCTGAGGAATAAAGCACGTCAATTCCAGTTTTTTCTCTGCAGCACGTGCGGCGAAGAGTTCGGCTGTGTCTTCAATCAGGTCTCTTAGATCGAACTCCGATTCGTCAAGCGTTAATCGTCCTGCTTCGATTTTCGAAAAATCCAGAATATCATTGATAATATCCAGCAAAGACTCACCAGATAATTTTACGGTTTCAGCAAACCGTCGCTGTTGTTCACTCATTTTGGTGCCTAGTAGAAGCTCATTCATTCCAAGCACGCCATTCATTGGGGTTCTAATTTCATGGCTCATGGTGGCAAGAAATTCACTTTTAGCCTTGTTGGCCATGTCCGCCTTTTCTGCCATAGACTCTGCTGCTCTCACTGTCATAGACAATTCTTTCGTTCTATCGGCAACCGTTTCCTCCAGCACTTTTTTCTGGTTTTCCACATCTGCTCGCGTTCTACTTAACTGCGCAACCATTTCATTAAACATGTTCCCTAACGCTGCAATTTCATCCTGCGATTGAAGCTCTGGAATGGGTTCAAGTCGCCCACTGGTGATTGATTGAACTGCAGCGTGTAGTTGTTTCACTGGGCTAGTAATTTTACGAACAAACAGTCTGCTGAGGCCAATAGCTGCCAATAGAAGCCCGATTACCCCCGGAAGTATATTGGCCAGGAAACCCCAGGTGTTGGTATTCAGCACCTGTGTGTTTAGTCCTATGACTATATAACCGATAATTTCGGCGCTATGGCTTTTATCTGCCTCGGAAATACCTTGCGAATGATTATCTTCAGGAGCAGTATTGACTTCGTGTTCGCTGTGCTTTTCGTGCTTTTCGTGCTTTTCGTGCTCTTCGTGCTGTTCGTGCTGTTCGTGTTCTTCGTGTTCTTCGTGTTCTTCGTGCTCTTCGTGCTCTTCGTGCTCTTCGTGTTCGCTGTGCTCTTCGTGCTCGCCATGTGCACCATGATTAAAGATAGGCTGACCCATTTCAATGATTAGTTCTTTATCTCCAAATCGCCTTGCATCACCTGTCACAAACGTCCCGGCGTCACGAACAGCATCGACAAACTCGGCATGTGTGTCGTCGGATCTAGCATGACTACTATCACCACTATGATCTGATTCATGCTTGCCGTTGTGACTACTGTGGTGATCGTCTTCTTCACCAGAGTGGTGACTCTCCTTATCGTTGTGGACAAGCATGTTGCCATCAACATCATAGAATGCGGCGTGGGTTATCTTAGCGTCGGAGGCCAGAGCCTGGATGGCGTGCTCTAACTCTGCAATGTCGAGGTTTGACATCTGGCGTTCGGACAATTCAGCCATGACATTCAAGATGCTTTGCCCATGGTAGGTCAGTTCGTTGCTGGTTTTTGACCTGTAATAGAACGCACTTGTCGCGATCAAGGTCAGAACAGTTACTGCAATCAGCGATGAAATGAGTAGGTTGAACTTTAATGCAAGGCCACCTATTTTGAGGCTGCGACCGTTAGAATCATTCATTGTGGTTTCGCTCTAGAGCCTCTGACAAACAACTCAAGTGAGGGTGAATTTAATCACGTAGTCTTGAAACATCTTGTAACGCGACTTTGTTGGACAGTTAACGGGGAGAGTGTGGATTGTTTAAATGTTTCTCTATAAAAACATGAACCACTTTGAATAAATAGTTTTGGCTACTTTGCGACTACCGTCTCAATTCCTCGACACTTCAGGAGAATTTGGTGAAGTTTACTGAGTTATTAAGGGTGGATAACCGTGAGAACTGACTGTTCGATAATTGACAGGAGTGTTGCGAATCGTTGGACCTGGGTTCTCATTGCTTAATTGCGTCTTGAATTATCGGATCCTCGACTGTAAGGACTGGATCTGACAGTGGGTAAACCTAAAGGGCTGTTCTGGGCTAAAACTAGATAGGTATTGTTAATCACATTCAGGGTGCTAGAGTTGATAGCGTGATGTTTTGATGCACTGAAGTCTGTATGTTGTTCACGATCAGTAATTTTACTGTCCGTTGCGTCGACACCACTGCGTTGCATGAAAAGCTACCATCGTCATACAATAAGTAAACGCAAGATAATTCAATCATGTCCATACAAGCTCTGATCTTCGATGTCTTTGGTACCTGTGTCGATTGGCGCAATGGAGTTGCCCAGGTGACTGAAGCTGAATTCAAGCGCCGTGACATATCGGTGAACACGATTGAATTTGCCACGTACTGGCGATCACGTTATGTGCCGGCAATGGCGAATGTTCGAAACGGACAACGCGGCTATATAGCTTTGGATGAATTACATTACGAAAATCTTATCGAGACGCTTGAGTATTTTGCTATCGCAGATCTCTTCAGCGAGTCGGATTCACGGCAACTTGCACGTGCCTGGGAACAGTTGCCCCCCTGGCCAGATGTCGTTGAAGGATTAACCGAATTGAGAAAGTTTACGCTGATCGCGCCATGCTCGAATGGCTCGATTGCGTTGATGTCTCACTTGGCGCGTTTTGCCAAATTACCCTGGGATGCGATCCTCGGGGCAGATATTGCACGAAACTACAAACCTGAACCTGCCGTTTATCAGGCCAGTGTGCTTGCGCTCCGGCTCAAACCTGAAAACGTCATGATGGTGGCCGCGCACAATGATGATCTGCATGCAGCAAGGGCGTCAGGCTTGAAGACCGCCTTCGTTGCGAGACCAACGGAACATGGTCCTGCCCAATCGACGGATCTTGTCGCAGAGAGTGACTGGGATATTCTTGCCGTGAACTTCAATGATCTTGTCGAGAAACTGAAATACCGCCTGTAGGGTGTGTGCATATGGAGCTGCTTGTACATCTAATTTCTGATCAAGCAGTTCCAAGTTCAGATAGTAATGGCTCAAAATGATGGCCTATATGGCGGCATCAACACGTCATTAAATATTACGAATTTTACGGCGCTCACGGCAAGATCGCTATAATCACCGCAAGTTCTTTTGAACAACTTGAATGTGAAAGCAATGATCTGCCGCAACTGCGGTGCTGGGCTGGAGGCACACAGGATTGACACCTCATTAGGGGTCGTTACTTGTAGTCACTGTGGCAGCTTGCACGATATTCCGGGCGATAGCGTCGAACAAACTTCAGGCTCGACAGCCAGCAAGCCGGTACCCAAGGTGCAGCGCCATGAGGTAGCGCTACCCAGTCGGTTCAAGCTTCGACGAAGCGCAGGTGGTATGGAAGTTACCTGGTCGGCGGGCGGTCCCTTGCATGGCTTGGTACTGTCGGTTATGGCTGTGGCAGTAGCCTACGCGGCATTGAATTCAGGTGTGTTACCTCTGCTGGTCGCCAGTGCCGGGCTGCTCTACTATGCTGCTGTGCGCAGTTTCAACAAGCATCGAATTCGAGTGGACGGTGCAAGTTTGCGGGTCTCACACGGGCCACTACCATGGCCAGGTTCTCGCAAGCTAGATGCCTCAGATATTGAACAGCTCTATGCCATGGAGCACGAGTCACGGGTGGAGACCGGTAGTGAGGGTAATCGCACTACCCAGGTTCGCAAATTCTACCGCCTCTCAGCAAACACACGTAGCAGCGGTCGAGTCACGATTCTGAACGGTCTTAGCGATCCACATCAGGCCTTGTGGCTGGAACAAGAGATTGAACGCTTGCTAAGTATTGATGACAAGCGTGTTGCTGGAGAGTATGTGCCGTAAGAGTTCGAACTGCCGAAATCTGCAGTTACCAATAGATGTAATCGTGTCCCGTTGCTAATTCAAGTCGGCAGCCATACTCGTTAGTGCCTCCAGAGGAATGATGTTTAGCGCAGCCTCATGGGTCGATTGAACGTAGACCCTTGGGGCGTGACCCTCCTCGTACGCCTGCAACCAACGGCTAGCACACAAGCACCATCTGTCCCCTTCCTTTAAACCCGGAAACCCATAAGCTGGCACAGGCGTTGAAAGATCGTTACCCACGGATTTTGTAAAGCTTAGGAACTTCTCCGTGACCGCCACACAAACCGTGTGAGACCCCACATCTTGAGGGCCGGTGTCGCAACAACCGTCTCTGTAGAACCCGGTTACCGGATCCATGCCACAGGGGATCAGGTCTTCTCCGAAGATATTGTGTGCGGGTTTTTTCATGCGATTTTAGGTGATCTATGCGGTGTCAAGAAAGACCTATTGTTTAGACGACGGTGGTGGTTTACTGGCATGGTAATTTCGGCAGTTCTCACGGTAATGTCGAAAAAATTGCCAGACCGCTCATTGTCGAAACGGGCGCCAATTTCAGTGCGGGCACTCTGGAATCAATGTGAGAGTCAGCAAGCTGGCTGGTCAGCTATTCTCTGGTGAATCAGCCTCATTGCAGCCGATGGTTGCCTATACGTTCAAGTTTGACATTGGGTTCTACCAATACGATTACACTCACGTACATCGGTCTGCAGGGTGTCCAATGCTGATTAGAAAACAGCGTACTCACGAGTAAAAAAGCGGGCGCATGTCGTTACGATCAATGAAATTTTAGCAGTTGGCGTATCCCTTTTGCAGACACGTCAATGTCTTCCTTCGGCAAAGAGGCAGTCACCACAATTTCATAGAGCAAATAACGAAAGAAACACGGCCGCTTTTCTGAGTGCCAGGTATTTAAAGCCATTCCTTACGTTTGTCAGGCTATCCCGGTAAGCCACGACTCAATAATTCCTGAATTTCTGCAACCTGAGTGCCTGCAATGATACGACCAAGCTCTTTATCTCCTTTCAACAAGAGTAGTGTTGATCTGCGAGGAATGTTGCGTGACGTCACCACGTCTGAAGATCCGTACGCATCCCAGTCCACGCGAATGAACGTGATATTCTCATCCAAAGCGGGGTTAGCCTCTCTCAATTCGCTGATGAGCCGTTCTTGACGCTTACAGGTACTACACCAGTCTGCTGCGTAATCAACGAAGACAGTTTCGCCTGCCTGGAGTTTTTCTTCGATCAGTCCGGGAACGTAATTCAGTGTTTTACCGCCGCCAGCCAACACAACCTTGGGCGCGACAAGAGTCGCAGTTGCGCACATGATGAAGTGTCTTCGATTCATGGTTTGTGTCTCCTAATGTATATATCAGTATGTTTACTCATTTACGTTGTAGAACCTAGTATCGGATTGACAGATCCTGAATCCAATAAGGTAGAACATCAACCAGCCAACCTTCTATTAGATGATGAATTTTGAAGAATATCATCAGACCGACCAGTAGAAAGGTGACGCCGAGAATTGGCTTGGCTTTCTCGGCGAGCCCTTGCAACCGGTCTTTGCGTTTACGAACGGCCTGTCCTGTGCCGTATCCTAGCGCGACAATCACACTAGAAACACCAAGACCAAAGCTCAACATGACCAGAAAGGCTTTTCCTAGGTTCTCACCCTGGCTGGCGAGCGAGATAGCGCCGCCTAATGTTGGTCCGATGCAGGGTGACCATACTGCGCCGAGCAACAGACCTCCCATAAACTGCGTTCTCAGTGAGCTGCCGTTTGCGGATGATTGGACCGATGACAACATACCATCTGCTCCAGCGCCGACAGAGGCTGTTGCTGTGGCAAAGGATTGATTAAACCGTGGAATCAGTAAAACTAGGCCGAATGCAATCATCAGAACAGCGCCTGCACGTGCGAGCACCTGCTCGGTCAGCCCGATGCTGTGGCCAATGGTTGCCACCACCATGCCAAAGGTCACGAACGATAGGCACAGACCTGCCGCAATGGCCAGTGGGCCGTGCCGACCGGCTTGCAGTGCAGAGGCCAGTACGATAGGTAGCACCGGCAGCACGCAAGGGTTAATTAGCGTTAGTAGGCCCGCTAGGTATCCGAGTATTAATTCCATCGTTGAAAAGAGTCTGAGGTTTCGGAAAAGTTCCGGCGCTGGCAGCGCATGCTGAGTGATTTTTGTGTGCCTGACCACAGTCGCGATGGTGTTGGTGATCTGTTGCGTAAGTCACAGTGATTGAAGAACCTATTGTCGAACGAGACAGCACACTGGCCGCATCACTGTCGTAGATTCGGTTAACACCACACGAAATACGCGGTATCTACTGCTTCGACCCGCGGGGGTCATTAGCGGGATGGTATTCGGTGGACTGACGACATGACTGTTCAAAAGCAGTATTGACGTCGATGATATTAAAATCTATGGAGGAACAAGGTTTTTGCTGTAGTGTCACAGCTCCAGGCGATTGAGCGGCGGCGGGCAGGGTGTGAGTCATTTGTCAGCAGCGACATGGACACCGGCTTAACATCAGTGTTGGTGGTGAGAATGGTGTTTTTTTGTGGGTATGGTTTTGGTCGCCTCATCAAGACAACCAATACACGAATACTTCTAATCCCGTTGCTTTTATGACCTTGCAAACAACCTATCCACCCGCGCACCCGACAGCTCATATTCAGTGGTTAAAAACAGCAAGCTATGAACATCGACCCATAGTGTATGTGGGTGCTCCTGCCGATTACTATCTAGTTTCAGGTGGCGCGGCGTTAACCTGGTTTTCTGACATCACCAAGATCAACCCCGCTCATATCCACATTCACTGCGCTGGACAGGTGGAATTTAGCGAGCGTCTACGCAGCGCAACGGCGGGTCAAAGTATCCTGGACTCTGAAGTGATTACATCGTTGTCGGCAGTTGTGCGGCAGGATATCAACAGTGCCCTGGCGCGTTGGAGTGCAGCACAGTTTGTTGCGCTGGATCAGGCCTGTGATCAGCTTGCGTGGCGTTTGTTGTATCGGTTGCTCACGGGTATAGCGCCGACTATCGACGATAAAACACTACAGAGCATATGCCAGCAGCACGCTCCCATAGATAATGAATCGGCAGAGGCTGCCATTATCCAACAGGCACTGGTCCGCGATTTAAATGCAAAAAGTCACTCCCTGACCTCTCGATTGCTCGTCAATGATTCATTCAGTCGTGAGACTGTGCTGGCGGTAGCATTCGACATTTTGCGTAACTATGCACGTATTGGCGGGGTGATGTCAGGCGCCTTGTGGGCATTGGATAATCTGCCAGAATTACGCAATAGATGTCGCCGTGATCTCTGTGCACAATCAACAGAGAATAAAAGCTGTAGCACTATTGACGGTGTATTGCAGGAAGTGCAGCGGTTATACCCGGCCAACTTGCTACGTGCAGGAATCTCAGTGTGCGATTTAGCGCTCGATAATCATGTTATTCCGTGTGGTGCTCGAATTGTACTGTCACTGCATGCGCAAGGACGTGATCCAGATTTGTATGTCGAACCTGAAGTTATCAATCCCGATCGCTGGATAAATCATACTGAATCGGTATCCAGTGATCCCTTCATACTCAGTTCGCTCGATGAATGTGTTGAGGTGCAGCGGCTATGTGGAACTCTGGTCCAGCAGTTTACGACATTGGCTT
This sequence comes from uncultured Granulosicoccus sp., assembly GCA_938003775.1. Taxonomy (GTDB): domain Bacteria; phylum Pseudomonadota; class Gammaproteobacteria; order Granulosicoccales; family Granulosicoccaceae; genus Granulosicoccus. The sequence goes on from CALKXZ010000039.1 coordinate 10,138, forward strand.
TACAGAACACTGATTGGGCCTGCCATTCAACAGAAACTGACATTGTGACGCAAGCTGGTATCCGTAGAAGTTTTGGTTATGCAGCCTTAATGCAGCCGGCGGGTAAACCTAAGGAGTACAGAACATCTGTTCAGCCCATCCCGCAGCGAATAACTGAACACCGTCCTATCAAGCCGAGATCGAAAATCGCTGTAGTTGGTAGTGGCATTGGTGGGTTGGTGATGGCCACAGAGCTTCAAAAATTGGGCCATATCGTCACCGTGTTCGAGTCGATGGCGAAGATTGGTGGTAAATGTGACACTTTTGAGTTGGACGGTTTTAGCTACAACCTGGGTGGTCACCTCGTCTGTCGTGACAGGGCCGTATGTCAGCTGGCAGTTGAGCACGGAGTGCAGCTGGTACCTCAACAACATCACTCTGTACTTGACCTGGACCATGGTGTGTTGTCCAGCCATCATGCTATTAGTGGGAAAACGGCGGCGTGGAGAACGTTGATCAATTCGCACCCGGGGTTAGCGACCAACGGGTTCACGGGGTGTCGTGATTTAGCCGCGCCGATTCGTCAGTGGCTTGCGCATAACGATTTGCAGCAGTTAGGTAATTCGCTGGAACTGTTCTACTCAGCGGCTGGTTATGATTTGTTTGAAAACGAGCCCGCGGCGGCTTATTTCCTCCGCTTTGTTGAAACTCAGAATCACGGACTTGTATCCGGTAGTACGCCGGAAGGCGGATTTAGTAAGTTGTTGGGCAATATCGCTGAATCATTAGATGTCCACCTAGGCGAACCGGTGCAGTCGGTCGACCGTGCAAAGAGACTGTTACAAACTACAAAAGGAGAGTATGCATTTGATGAGTTGGTGATAACTAGCCCATCACCTTTGCAATTTCTTGATGCTAGTGTCAGCGAACGAGAGCTTTTTAAACAAGTCAGGACATTAACCTATTACACAGTGGTACTAGAGGCTGTCGGTTTGGTTCGCGATGGCCTGTTTCTGATCCACGAGTCTGTGCCTGGGATGATCAGTGCGATGGCACACTTGAACCCGGACAGTAATGTTTATGTGGTTTATGGCTACGGGAAAACGGATCAAACGGAGGCTGAGTTTGTTGAATCAGCGGTTGCCGATGTTACACGTGCAGGTGCACGCAACATACACGTATTACACAGCCAACAATGGACCTATTTCCCGCACGTCTCGTCAGACGATTTTGCCAGTGGTTTTTACGAGCGTCTTGATGCTTTGCAGGGGCAGAACCGCACCTGGTTTGGTGGCTCACTACCAGCGTTTGAACTGACTGACTGTGTTGTTGGTTGGAGTAAACAACTGGTGGCAGAAAAAATGTGTGGTAATCACCACTCCATGGCTTTGCTGTCTCTACCGTCTACTGATGAGCGACCCATTTTAGCCCACAAAAACCAAACCATTATTGACATATTTTATGAGCATGTAGCCGCTCACCCACGCAAGCCGCTATATACATGCCTTGAAGGTCAAGGTGGCACACTGACTTGGGCCGACCTAGCGACATCAGCGTACGGCATAGCTAACAGCCTTTACGCTCAGGGCCTACGTTCTGGAGATACAGCCGTACTTGTCTACCCACCGGATAGCCGACATTTTGTGACAGCATTGTGGGCATGCCTGCTCTCGGGCGTTGTGGCTGTACCAGTTGCGCCTGCAAACCCGATGACTCTGGACGAAGATGTCACTCGACTGGCCCGTATTATCAAAGACTGCAATGCATCCACAGCACTGACGGATATTACCTATCTACGCTTTGTGCGGCTGGGTAGTGTGCCAAGGTTCTTAAAACGAGTGGCTAAGCGCTCAACAAACATATGGCCGAACGTTGACTGGATAACCACCGATACTATTTCCAGGGACAACGGTATTTCGAATGCAGTACCGGTGTTTCCAGATTCTTTGGCTTATCTGCAATACACGTCCGGTTCAACATCCAACCCAAAAGGTGTTGCAGTCACGCATGATGCGTTATTACACAACCTTGATTTGATGGCTAACGATGCCAATGTCGATGAACAATCAGTATTGGTGGCCTGGGTCCCAGCGTTTCACGATATGGGATTGGCTGGTGGTTTTCTCAATGCTGCCTATTCGGCGGCACATTATGTCTATTTCTCTCCGTTAACATTCCTTAAATCTCCGATGACATGGTTGCAGGCAATCCATGATTGGAAAGCTACCGCTACTGCGGCCCCCAATTTTGGTTATGAAATTGTCAGCCAGCGATTGTCAACTGAGCAAACGGCGCACCTGGATTTGTCATCATTGTGCGTAACCATAGCGGGTGGAGAGGTCACTCAAGCCGCCACCTTGTATGGATTTACCGTGCGTTATTCCGATAACGGTTTTAATGCGAGTAGTTGGCGCAATGTCTATGGCATGGCTGAGACGGTGCTATACCTGACAGGTGCACAACAGAGCCCGCCTTTGATTGCTTGGTTTGACAACAATGAGCTGGCACGCGGTCGCGTTCTGCGCACACCGCCACAACACGGAAGTATAGAGTTGGTGAGTGTAGGCTGTGCCAATGAATCTCTGGGCATGATGCTACTGATACGTGAACCAGACACTGATAGGCTGTGTGCTACGGGCCAGATAGGTGAGGTCTGTGTTTCGGGCCCTAGTGTGTGCCCAGGTTACTTTCGTGTCGACGGAGAAATCTCCGATTCACGTATTGCCTTCGATTCAGAATCCATGCGTAAATATTTGCGGACTGGGGATCTGGGTTTCTATAGCGATAATTCTCTGTACATCTGTGGGAGAAAAGATAATCGCATAATCAGTGGTGGGCGTAATTACTACGCAGAAGACTTGGAAATGGCTCTAAAAAATGTCCATCCTGATATACGAGCCGGTTGTATCGCCGTATTTGGTATTGTGCATAATAACGTCGAACGTATTGTTGTTGCTGCCGAAGTCAAAACGCAATACGCAACAGGTAATGCTGTGTTCACGGCTATCCGTGAGGCGCTGCGCCAATCTCATGCGGTTCCAGTCTATGCTGTATTGTTGTTGCCGGCGCGGTCCATTTTAAAAACCACCAGTGGCAAGCTACAACGCTCCGCTATCAAAGAGCGCTGGCAGCAGGGGAAGCTACCTTTGATAGCACAATGGCAAGAACAATCCGTCGGAGTACACAGTAGCCGGGCTGCCTCTACACGGCCGAATCAGGAACAACTTCATGAGTCGGTACAGAGGCTGCGCAATGCGGCTCAAATCAAACAGTGGTTGTGCAGTCAACTCGCGCATCATATGCAGTGCAATGCAGAGGAAATAGATACGCATTGCTCGCTATATGACTACGGTCTTGACTCAATAACCACACTGACATTAATGGAACATTTGTCTGCCTGGCTGGGCTGTGAATTAGAGGCAAGCCTAATTTTCGAGCACCCATCTATAGAGCAACTAACGGTTCGTCTTGCATCAACTGTACAGCAGCGAGGTGATGGTCTAGTCAGATTGAACGAGGGCAAAAGTGAATTACCGATGTTCTGCATTCATCCCGCTGGCGGCAGTGTCATGGGATATGCCACGCTGGCACAACTGCTGGAATGTGAGATGTTTGGAATAGAGGCATTACCGGAAGATAAATCATTGGTGTTGTCTGAGCTTGCTGCAAGATACGTTGAGCGAATTCGTTCTCAGCACCCACACGGGAAATGCATTCTGTGTGGGTATTCAATGGGTGGCGCAATAGCTCATGAAATGGCGCATCTGCTGGATGTTGCACAAGTTATTCTTATTGATTCGCCTGCACCTATTTATAACAATGAGGGGCTGCCGGAGAATTTCTCGATTGACCAGATAGACAGGGTCACTAATTCTCATCTGGTGCCTGGACTCACCGGCGAGCGATTACGAAAAACACTGCACAAACACTATGCTGCTATGCGTCAGTTTCAAAGTATGGGTGCTGTGACTTGTGACGTTACCCTGCTAAGAGCAACGCAAAGGCGTGCTGAGTTGGAGCAGTTTTTTAATCATAGCGCTTATCACAACGATGATTTCGGTTGGCATGAGATTGATTCACACATTGAAATCATTGAAACAGCCGGAGATCATTTCAGCATAATGAATGAGCCGGCCGTTAAATTAGTGGCTATGCACATCAACAGGATGAGCAATCAATCTTTAGATTGTGAGCCACCCTTCATGCAGCAAAGCCAACTCACTGCTTCTGTAGTATCGGGAACGCCAATGAATTCTGTTTAAACAGAGTTTAGCGATAGGTAGATGACTAAGTACCACAAGTACACGCCTTCATATGCCGGTTTGGTGGATTACGCTTTGTCCGGTTTCGAAGTGCCGGTTCACACATTTGTAGAAGCCATGGCATGAGGCAATTTGTGCTTTAGGTATTATCACCCTTACACTAGGGCGATTGTTTTGTCGGCGTAGTCAATCTTGGAATAGAATGACTCGAGTTGACTGTGAGCCTTGGTGGCCTTGCTGACGGTAACCGCCGCTAGGCTTTGTGCAGACAATGTTGGACTGCTGTTGCTCGCAGTGTGTGTTGCGAGCAACAGGACGTCATACGTTAGTTGGTAGCGAAACAGTACAGTAACCCAGCTCCCCCAGTCTTGGGTAAATCATCTTCGCCGCAACCTGCTGATCCGTGCGACGAATTCCAGGAGACCATATTGCGTGAATCGTTCAGTCCGACTCTATCATGATGGCCAACAATCGCAGAGCCTTCCCCGTTACTGGTCCAGTTATCACATGTGGTATCGCCACCGGCTGTGGAGAAATGCCCGTTAGAGTCTGAGCCCGTCAATATGTCATGCTCGTTGGGTTTATCAGTACGCCCTTTGATCGGGTTGCCATTTTCATCAAGACCGGTTTCCAGATTGATATTGGCTTGGTCGCTATGCAGCTCATCTATATTGTTTGCTATTAGCACGCCTTTAGCGTTGTGCCAGGGGCCGCTACCAATTCGGTCTCGTGCACTAATGCCATCCGTGACGACAGGGGAGCCGCTGCTACGATCAATGATCATACTAGTGCTCAAGTAGGCAGCCCAATTTTTAGAAGACCCTGCAGATTTTGCCAGTGACGTGCAATGAGCATCTGCACCTTCTAGTCCACCAAAATTCGCACCGTCGCCATTGCCATCGCTGGTGATGAAGAACGACATGTTCTCATCAGCTGAGTATGCACTACCGCTGACTTGTAATCCTGCTGCTGATGCAGCAATCAATGCGACAATTAAACCCGATTTTTTTGTATCCACCAATGTAATGCTCCTGCAATGTGAGTTGAGTGTGAAAATTAACGACCTTTCCGTCTTTGGGGTTGAATATTCTTGAAAAGTTCCTCACAGCGAAAAAATAAAGCAGCACACGTGGTGCTAGCATTGTGTTGAATGCGGTGTTTATAGTTCTCCACGCACCCACAAACACCCTTTTATAGATAGCTTTTAAATCGAGCCTAATCAGCTCGGAAAACTGGTATTCGGGTGGGTGTAGGTTTTATCGTGGATATGCTGTTTGTCCCCAAGCCGTTGTTACAGACAGACTTAGTTTGCCAGACTACTCTGACACTATGCTGCGTGGAGCTGCTGTCATATAGTTGACTCGCTGTTATGCGCTGTTAAGCTATGAATTTGAGTCGACTTGCGCTGCTGCCCGTCATTAGGTCTGTGCGATGGGAACGGCTAAGTAGTTCGAACTGATCGATTTGCTTCAGCAGATAGTTGGGTGAGCAAGTTAGCATGAGTGATGGTATTTGTAGCGCCAATACGTACCTGTTCGGCAATTCAACTGAGAGTGGTTGAGTGAGACGAATGAGACTGGCTACACCAGTGGCGCGATACACTAAAGAATCGGAATACTCAGTCGTGGATTAATACATGTTCGTGAAACTGATAGAATCAACCAATCATGGAATCACTCATACTACTAGGTAGTGCGTTACTTTTTCTCGGGGCACTTCGTTCTCATGCCATTGCACAAGCTCATGCAACAATTAAAATTGAGAGGGAATGGTTTGAGCGGCTGTTTACCGGGAGTCGGGTGCCTAAGGAAAATCTGACTGAGGTGGGTCTACACTACCGAAAACAGTCGAATAAATTTGCAGTTGGTGGATTTATTCTCATTGGTGTGTATACGGCAATGAAATTCACGTAATTAGCCTGACCCAGGATGCTATCCGAGTAACAGATGGCTGCTTGGCTTTTTTCTATTTTCTTGACAAGCGTCCTTATGACGTCTTGGTACCAGCACGGAATATCATCAATGAAGAAAGTGGCCATTTTTATTGATGTGCAGAATGTGTATTACACCGTGAGACAAGCTTTTGGTAAGAATTTTGATTACAACAAATTTTGGTTAAATGCTACCAGTGGTAGGGAGGTCGTTAAAGCAGCTGCCTACGCTATTGATAGATCTGACCAAAAACAACGGCAATTTCAGAATATACTAAGAGCGATTGGATTCGAGGTAAAGCTGAAACCGTATATACAACGTTCAGATGGTTCTGCAAAAGGCGACTGGGATGTTGGTATCACTATTGATGTCTTAGAATATGCTGACAGTGCTGACATCATTGTTCTGGTATCTGGGGACGGTGATTTTGACCTGCTTGCACATACCGTTCGAAATAAATTCGGGAAACGGTTTGAAGTTTACGGTGTTTCTAGACTTACAGCGAACTCACTGATTAACGCTTCTAGTCAATTCATCCCCATTGACGAGCCACTGTTGTTGCATTAGTTTTTTCTGAATATAAAAAATCAGGAATACCTGTTGACTACGACAGGGAATGATTGCAGGGGTTCTCCGTACCACCCGTTCAATTTTGTCCAGAGTCTGACCCGACTTTGTGTCGAACAGTGTGTGTAGTGTGTGTAGTGTGTGTAGTGTGTTTAGGTAGTGTAGGTAGCAATGTGTAAGAAGTGCGTGTGGTGTGTAGTCAATGATATGTGTGACGTATGGTGTGCAGTCTATCGTGTGACGTATATCGTGTAGTGTGTGCTATACGCGGAGCGGCGAAATCATGAAAAGAGGCAATACCCATCGTCGCTATCGTTGGTATTGGCTGTGTGTTTGATTACATGACGTCACAGGTAGTTTATGCATTTTCTTTCGATTGACTGGCCTCAGAGGCTGCTGCGCCTATTGTATTGGCATCTGCTTCAGTCAGTGGTGCATCACTCGCATTGTCGAGTTTGACACGCACTTCCTTGCGCGCGAACTGAATGCCGTTTTTATCAAACTCGCTTTGAACACGGTTAAAAATTTCCTTTCTGATCATGAATTGCTTTCCGGGCTTGACCATGAATTTGCCGCGTATCACGATTCCAACATCGTCAACGTTGATGACTCCCTGCGACTTGAAAGGCTGTATAAAATCCTCCGCAAATTGCGGTATATCCATCAATTCCTGTCCGATAGTTTTGAATATATTTTTGACCTTTTTTAAGTCAGTTTCAAATGGAACCGTAAACGTGAGTTTCATAATGGTCCAATCTCTCGAGTAGTTCGTGATTTTGGGAATTTCACCATAGGGGATTGTGTGAATAGCGCCACGATGGTGGCGCAATTGCATGGCTCTTAGTGATATGCGTTCAACGGTTCCTACAGTGCCTTCAATATTCACGTATTCACCGGCTCTAAAAGCGTCGTCTATTAGGAAAAACAAGCCAGATACTATGTCACCCACAAGCTTTTGTGCGCCAAAACCAATCGCCAGGCCT
>CALKXZ010000040.1 GCA_938003775.1 uncultured Granulosicoccus sp.
CGTCTTCGTCGATGAACAATACAACCTCATTCCCAGAAAATACAGCGTCTCAAGCTTCTGTTTACGGCGTGCACAATCGCGTGCCGCAAATCGTCCGAATCGAATCAGCCGCGTTTTCGACGGTTCCAGCACCAGACCAAAACGTTCCAGCCTCTTGTGCAGTACCTGTTCAAAGCGATTGGCCGATACGGCATGCTCGAAACACAAGACAAAGTCATCAATATACCGAATATAATACAGTTCACCTGCAAGCTTTGGCCTGACCTTTTTCTCAATCCACAGATCAAGAACGTAGTGCAGATACAGGTTACTGATCAACACACTAATCGAGCCTCCCTGAGGTGTACCAAGTTCGGTATCTGAAAACTCACCTTGCTCCATAACCCCGGCTTTCAACCAACGCTTTATCAGCGTGGCGATCCTCGGGTCTGCGACTCGATGTGACAGAAACCGCTCTACCCATTCATGGTTCAAGCTGGAAAAGAAACTTTTCAAATCCGCCTCGTACACCCAATTAACGCGTTTCTGTTGAATCGCATTATGAAGTGTTGCTAAGGCATTATGCGCCCCTCGCTTTGGTCGACCGCCAAAAGAGCTTTGGCAAAAATCCTGTTCGTAAATCGATTCCAGGACCTTGCTGACCGCCCTTTGCAGTGCTCTGTCAATCACGGTAGGCACCCCGATCGGGCGCTTTTCTGCTTTGCCAGGCTTCGGGATATATACCCGTCGCACTGGCGGAGGTCGGTATCCCTTTCGGTGTACCGACTCCAGCAGCTTTGGCGCCCAGTCGTTGAACGTCTCTTTCGCCGTGAGTACATCCATCCTATCCACACCCGTGGCGCTGCTATTGGCTATGGCATTCAGCGAATCCCACAGCAATGGCAACGTTATATGATGTGCTAACGATGTAAAACACAGCTCTCTATCACTTCGAGCTTTCTCCGCTATTCTTTCAAGTCCAGCCTGCATGACGGGTTAACTCCTCTCATTGAATAAAGGACCTGACCTCCACTGCGTGAGGATCATGATGCCCTTGAAAGATCCTACAACCGCTCGCCGCTTCCCCCTGTATGTGGCTTTCCCACACCCCGAGTACTATCAGCGAGTCCGACTCCCGCACCAACATCCTGATCGCCTTGCTTTATGGGCTTGTTGATCAGTACGCCATCATGGCGACCAGTGCGGGCCTCCCGCGTTCACACGTTATCCATTGGTTAGCATGCCATCGGTACAAACCCCGGAGGCCCGGCGTATCACTCACCAAAGCGCGATACCCCGTGCTGCCTTCCCCACGGACACATGAAGGTCGGCAACCTCGACTCTCGTATTTTCAGGGCTAACTATCCGTTCACTGGAGTTATGGCCTGCTAACAGCTCTGTCTACGCTTTACGACACTTGTTCTTCACCTCCTTTGAATCCTCCTGTCGCACAAGACTCGATTCATTGCTGTTGGTTAAACTTCTACAATGGTAGGCCTTTCAACCTACTGAATAACGTGCGCCTCGCGGCGCACGTGTCCTTCCGGCAGGCACGTGTAAATTCGGCGCGATTCTCTGGTTAACTGCTTCTCCACGAACGTCTTTCTCGATGGAGATACCTGATGTCAGTCGCAACACCGTTGTTCAACCCCACTCTTGAAAGCGTCACGCAGGCTTTCGATCATTGGCGGGCCACTCGCAGCAAACGCGCCCGGACACCGACCAGTTTGCAACGCCGCGCAGCGGCTTTACTGTCATCACACCCAGCCTCACATATCTGTCGTGCGTTGAAGATCAACAACACATCACTCAAACGTTGGGCGGCAGATTCTTCTTCAGCGCACACGCTCTCAACCGTAGCGCACTCACCGTTTATCGAGTTGCCAACGGCAGCTGTATCAGCTGACGAGCCCGGGCCTGGCTGCAGAACACTAAGTGTGGAGTTAGGCGATGGAATCAAACTCCATATCGATGGTCACTTTACGCTGGAGCAGATTCTGGATGCTGCGCGCTATTCTGAGCAAGGGGTGCGATCATGATTCTGCTAACGCATGAGACGCGGATACTACTCTGTATCACTCCTGCTGATTTCAGATCTGGCATAGACGGCTTTGTCGCCCTGTGTCAGAACACCCTGGCGCTGCAACCGCGTGATGGCAGTGTCATCGTGTTTATCAATCGGGCGCGCACCATGATCCGTGCGCTGTGCTATGACGGCAACGGCTACTGGTTGATGACCAAACGGTTGAGTAAAGGACGTTTCACCGGTTGGCCCAGTGGCCAGCGTGCACTGTCACACACCAGCGCTCGGGAACTACGCATTATTCTCAGCTCGACCATCGGCTCATCATCGGGCACCGCTGCCGATACGCCGAGGCAGAGCAGCGTCAGTGGCGCACTTGCGTGTGCGCCAGCATCCACTACGATTATCCGTAACACGCCTTAAGCGATGCACTCAACACACGCCAGACTGATGACCGTGGATAGCCCACAACGCTCGACAACGAACAAGAGGGCTCACGGTTCGAGCACCCAGTTCGTGGATCTGTCCGAGGGCGAACTGGATGCACTGTGAGCTTCCGGCAGCCCAGTAAAATACTTCGCTGATCTGTGTTACGCCAACACCGTTATGCCTGGCTGGGGTAATTCCACGGCATCCAGTTCTGAGGTGCGGCACGCACCGCTAGCTGGTTTCGTTGTACCGCAATTAAATAGTCCAGTGCGTTCACATCCGACTCCATACACGTAGCCAGTATCGATGTGATTTTGTCAGAAACCTCTGCGCCGTTTTCAGTTCTGAAGAACAGCTTGTTTTTCAAAACCGCCGTGGGGGCTGATATCTCTGATGTGATCACCTCGATGCTGGTCATCTGCCATGAAAACGATGTCAACGCGTTTCATTACCTGACCTCGATCCAGCGCAACCAGTTGTCGGTCAAGGCATCACCTGAAAAATGGTTACCGCGGAATTACCCTGCTGACAAGTAGCTCGCGCTTCATAGACCATCCGGCATAAAAAGTTGCGCGTGTCTGCCGGAAGGACACGTTTCGCAGTGCGACAAAGATTCATCATATCCCCAGTCCGGTCTACGCCGAGAAATCGGTGACACTCAAGGTACGTCAGATGAAATTGTATTGGCGCCCATCGGGTGTGTTGGTGAACTTTTTTTTGGTGGATCATCCGCGACGTGGACGTATCATGCTGATGTCTACCGACCTGGATCTTGAGTTGAGTGAAGTCATCCGGCTGTATGGTTTGCGATTCAAGATTGAGTTTGGCTTCAAACAGGCCTCTCAAGTGATCGGTGCTTTTGACTATCATTTCTGGATGATGGAAATGACACCGCAACGACGATGGGCAGGAAATCAGCATCTTCACAAAAAGTCAGAAAAGTATCGAAATAAAGTCAGGCAGAAGATGCATGCCTACCATGTGCATTTGTTCATCGGCGTGGTAGCGCAAGGCTTGATGCAGTACCTATCGGTTTGCCATACCGAGCTTGTTTGGCGTACCTTTGGCTCCTGGCTCAGAACCATCAGGCAAGGTATTCCGCCTTCTGAGCGGATCGTGGCGATGGCGCTACGAAACTGCCTGCCACATTTTCTTGTGGATAACGCTTAAACGTGTAACTTCGCTAAATTCATCATCGAAAACCAGGACCCTGACAGAGCAGATAATCTCGGCAATGCCGCTTAGTCAAACACTCCACTCACGAGTATTCTTGATGTGAGTGAATCGCACACCTGATGCCTGATAAGCACAGAGCAGCGAGACTGTCGCTGGCTACATAAAGAATGTAATGCAGCAGATGGTGTCAAGCTACCAACCCTGAGTTAAGCATCTACAGGTAGAGTCGGAATGTGGCGCGGTATCCCAAAGGGCTCCGTTTCCACACCCCGCTCA
>CALKXZ010000041.1 GCA_938003775.1 uncultured Granulosicoccus sp.
ATTCAACAAATCTCATGCCGCGACAAAAACCGGATTGCCATACAGGGCGATATTCTGGGTGGGGCTGCTATGGGTGTGTGCAACATGCTGTGTCTGTCCGGTGATGGTGTGCAAACCGGTGATCACCCGGAAGCCAAACCGGTGTTTGATCTGGATTGCATGTCTTTGCTGGAAATAGCCCGCACCATGCGCGATAAGTCCACGTTTCAAAGTGGCCGAAAACTGGAAGATCCGCCGCGGGTGTTTCTCGGCGCGGCTGCCAATCCGTTTGTAGAGCCGTTCGACTGGCGGCCACTGCGTCTGGCTAAGAAAGTGGCAGCCGGTGCGCAATTTGTGCAGACGCAATACTGTTATGACGTGGCGCGTTTACAGCAATACATGAACAAGGTACGAGACCTGGGACTGCACGAGAAGGTTTTCATGATCGTCGGCGTCGGGCCGCTGGCATCGGCTCGTTCGGCACAATGGATCCGCGCCAACGTACCTGGCGTGTATATACCCGACAGTGTCATTGACCGTTTAAAAGGTGCACAAAATCAGAAAGAGGAAGGCCTGCAGTTGTGTATCGATCTGATCCAGCAAATCAAAGACATCGAAGGTGTTGATGGAGTACACATAATGGCCTATCGACAAGAACATTCTGTTCCGCATATTGTCTCCCGCTCTGGCGTGCTGGAAGGCAGAACCCCTTGGCATCCTCGCACCTATGACGGCGATGCCACCGTCCAGCAACATATGGAAAACATCCAATGAGCAACACTGTCATCAGCTCTGCCACGCGCGAGCACATCATAGGAGCCGATAACGCGTTCACGATTATCGGTGAACGAATTAATCCAACGGGTCGCAAAATACTGGCCGAAGAAATGAAAGCCGGGGATTTCAGTCGCGTTGAAGCAGATGCACTAGCGCAGGTTGCTGCAGGCGCTCAGATGCTGGATGTGAATGCCGGTATACCGCTAGCCGATGAACCGGCCTTACTGGCTCAGGCAATCACACTGGTGCAATCAATTACCGATGTGCCACTGTCCATTGATTCGTCTATTATCGATGCGCTGGAAGCTGGCCTGTCGGTCTACCAAGGTAAGGCGCTGGTCAACTCAGTGACAGGCGAGGACGAGGTGCTTGAACGCGTGTTACCACTGGTGGCGAAACACCAGGCCGCCGTGGTCGCCATCTCCAATGATGAAACCGGTATTTCCGAAGACCCTGAAGAGCGCTTCAAGGTGGCTAAAAAGATCGTCGAGCGAGCCAGTGATTTCGGCATACCAGCAAGCGACGTCATTATCGATCCGCTGGTCATGCCAATTGGTGCCATGCGCTTTGCCGGGCGCCAGGTGTTCGACATACTGGCACGCATTCGTAATGAGTTGGGCTGCAATACAACCTGTGGTGCCTCTAACGTCAGTTTTGGACTACCAGAGCGTAATGGTATTAATGGTGCGTTTCTATCTATGGCCATCAGTGCAGGCTTAACCTCAGCGATTACCAATCCTTGTCATGAAGAAGTCATGCGTTCAGTTATGGCAGCAGATGTACTCATGGGCAATGACCCTGATTGCCTGGCTTGGATTCGCAAATACCGAGCACCGGCAGAGGCAGGTGGCGAAGGCGCTGGGCGTGGGCGCCGCGCCAGCCGACGACGTCGTGCCTGACCCTGTATCGCCATTCAATGCCAAACGGCCAACCGGTTTGCTAATCCTCAATGAGTGATTCCACTGACCAGGCGCTCGTTGTATTTACGCCCAGCGGCAAACGCGGCCGATTTGCGTTGGGCACACCCGTGCTCCAAGCCGCTCGTGAATTGGGTGTGGATTTAGACACGGTATGTGGTGGACGCGGACTGTGCGGTCGCTGCCAGATTCTGTGTAGTAGCGGTGAGTTCCCGAAGCACAATATTGTCTCCAGTGAAGCGCATCTGGGTCAGAGCACGCGTGTCGAGGCACGATACCAGCGCATCAATGGCAATTTTGCGGCCGGTCGCAGGTTGGGATGCCAAGCCACTGTGCAAGGTGACTTGGTTATTGATGTGCCAGCCGACAGCCAAGTGCATCGTCAGGTCATTCGCAAAGCGCTGGATCATGCCAACATCACCGTTAACCCGGCTGTGCGACTGTATGTCGTTGATGTCCAAGAACCGGACATGCATGAACCTTCCGGCGACCTACGTCGCCTGAAACAGGCACTGGAAAACGAATGGCAGTTGACAGGATTGCAGGCCAGCTTGGCTGTGTTAAAAGAGCTTCAGCAGGTATTGCGTCAGGGCAAATGGCAGGTCACGGTCGCCATCCATGATGACAACGATATCATTGGTATCTGGCCTGGCTTTAAAGAGGCCATCTATGGCTTGGCTATTGATGTTGGTTCCACCACCATAGCCGGGCATTTGTGTGATCTTGCAACCGGCAAGGTGCTGGCAAGCAGTGGTGCAATGAACCCACAAATACGCTTTGGCGAAGATCTCATGAGTCGGGTGTCCTACGTCATGATGAACCCAGGTGGCGATGTGGACATGACGCGTGCTGTGATCGATGCCGTCAACACGCTAATCAATGATGTTAGCGAGACTGCCAGCATAACCGCACAGGATATTCTCGAGCTTACATTCGTGGCTAATCCAGTCATGCACCACCTTTTATTAGGTATTAATCCGATTGAACTGGGGGGTGCACCCTTCGCATTAACCACCGATGAATCGCTGCAATTGAAGGCGCTGGACATGGGTATTAAGGCACACCCGCTGGCAAAGGCATACCTGTTGCCCTGCGTGGCGGGACACGTAGGCGCAGACACAGCAGGCATGGTGCTCTCTGAACAGCCGCAAGGCCTGGAGCAAATGACCTTGCTGGTCGATGTAGGAACCAACGCTGAAATTGTGCTCGGCAATCGCCACCGACTACTCGCCTGTTCCAGTCCAACTGGTCCCGCGTTTGAGGGCGCACAGATCAGTGGCGGTCAACGCGCAGCGCCAGGTGCCATCGAACGGGTACGTATTGACCCACAAACTCTTGAACCGCGTTTCAGTGTGATTGGCAGCGACACCTGGTCCGATGAGGATAGTTTTCAAGCAGATACAGCGGCTATCGGTGTCAGCGGAATTTGTGGCTCAGGCATTATCGAGGTGGTGGCCGAAATGTTTTTAGCGGGCATTATTGATTCCAATGGCGTTGTTAACGGTGAGCTGGCTAACCGTAATCCACGTGTCCAGGCCAATGACAGAACGTTTTCTTATCTATTGCACGAAGGCGATGTCACGGTCAAAATCACGCAGAACGATATTCGCCAAATACAACTAGCCAAAGCCGCCTTGTACGCCGGTGTACGACTACTCATGGACCGGCTTGACATCCAGAGCGTAGAACGAATTCGCTTAGCCGGTGCGTTCGGTAGCCATATCGATGTCAAGTACGCGATGGTACTTGGCCTGATTCCAGATTGTCACTTGGAGCAGGTGGGCTCGGCCGGTAATGCGGCAGGCACCGGTGCGCTCATGGCGTTGCTCGATAAGGACGCACGCACCAGCATCGAGCAAGTTGTGAGACGTATAGAAAAAGTTGAAACTGCCGTTGAACCAGACTTTCAGCAACATTTTGTGGAAGCGATGGCATTTCCACACAAAACTGCCTCGTTTCCCAAGCTCGGCGCTGTTGTGACTTTACCGGTGGCTACATCGGTTACCCCGGTTAGGCGTCGCCGATCACGACGTGGATAACACTTTGCTACCCATGCTCACCATAACTGTGAACAAGTACTGCAGCACATACGTAAACGACTCACACGGTTGTTTAGTTTGATACAGTTATAATTCATCAATTAAGTCACAAGCCGGAATAAAAATGCATCATGCCTTAGTGGTTGGAGCCGTGATCGACACGCTCACGCCAGCGGCCTGGGTAGTGGACTTGATTGGGCGTCTTGAGCGACATGCGCTGATTGATCTAGTGGTAACACCGATCGAACACCCGCCTGCACCTACTAATGGACCCCAAACGGCACACGCTGTCGGCACCGGCCTGAACCCTACCGCTAATGCGCAACACATTGGCCCATTAGCGCAGCTTGCCCAATGGATAATGACGCAGCGCATAGATCGACCGCTGTTCTCACAAGACCCGTGGCAGCATACAGAATTAAAGCTCAGCTACCCGCTGTCCATGAACTCAGGCTCTTTCGAGTCACTGGCGCAATGCGATGTCATCCTAAACCTGACCTCACAGACTCAACCAGCGCTCATGAACGGTAGTTTGTCTGCACCTGTATGGTCTGCTCATGTTGAATCTCTCAACGATCGCGTCAAGGATGCATTGTTGTCACGAGCGCCACTGGTATGGGTCTATCTTTGGTCTGAACGCTCATCAGAGGCAAGCGCCGAGGTACTCGCCTGTCACGCGCTACCCCGTCAATCGTATTCACTGACAGACCTACAAAGCGCTGCATGCTTTAGCCTGCCGGCGCTGTTCGAATCACGGCTCAACTGGTTGGCTAATGGTATTGACGTGGCCGCCAACGAACGTCGCCGTCCCACTGATACTGACCCGCGTATTAATACTGAACGCCAGGCCGCTTATCAACAGGCAGAGCAGTTAATTCGTAACGGCTACAAGGTCGTGAAGCGCAACAATCTATCTGAGCTGCTGCGCACCGGCGCACTATTGATTCGCCAGACTATCGAACGTGTTCGCAATCGTTTGTTTTACGAACAATGGCAGCTGTCGGTGTCTATTGAGCCAGAAGAATTGCCGTTCGATATCGACCAATTTATCAGCAAACCGGTTGAGCAATACACAGCCGTAAAGCTGCCTGAGAAAATCATCTGGGCCGATCCCCATCTGTATCAGCACGGCAACCAGCGCTACGTTTTTTTTGAGGAAATGGCCATGGACGGTCGCTATGCTCATCTGTCTGTCGCGCGGCTGGACGAATCAGGACGAGCGACAGAGGTCAGACCGGTGCTTGACGATGGACAGCATTTGTCCTACCCGTTCGTATTCGGTCATCAGGGCGAGCATTATATGATTCCCGAAACCGCCTCACGCCGGTCAGTCAGTTTGTATCGCGCACATGATTTTCCAGACCAGTGGGAGCGCGTGAACGATCTACTGTCTGATGTCGATCTGGCAGACACGACATTACATTGCCAAGACGATACATGGTGGATGTTCACCAATTCACAAACACACCGTACTGTCGACGAACGTGACGAACTTCAGCTGTTTTATGCCGACTCCCTGGAAGGTCCCTGGCATGCTCATCCGTTGAGCCCCATCGTGACCGGTGTCGATCATGCCCGCATGGCTGGCCCCTTGTTCCGTGACGATCAGCATCTGTACCGGGTCAGTCAGTACGGCGCGAAACGCTATGGGCACGGCGTCAACATACATCGTATTGATCGTATCGACCGCTCAGGCTACCAGGAGACAGCCATAGGCAGGATCCTGCCTGATCAGAACGGACCCTGGCTTGGCTGTCATTCGGTCGCCCGCCTCGGTGGCCTTACCGTGTTGGACAGGGTAACCCGGCAACGACGTTAAAGCGCGCATCCAACCACGGATGGTGGCCAGAGCTCAGGACTGGACCGAGGCACTGGTGAGCAACGCCCGTTCAATGATATAAGTGTGTCAGTTCTGTGTGATCATCACAGAGTTGAACCATCTTCCATTTCGAGAGGCACTCCATGCATCGTTCTACCCGTCTACCGATCAGTCGTCGCAAATTTCTGGCAGGTGCTGCCGCAGTTGGCATTACCTTTAAGCTGCCTAAAGAAGCCTTTGGCGCTGACGGAAAAGTTAATTTCTACAATTGGTACACCTACATTGGTGAAAACACAATTGAAGAATTTGAACAAGCGTCTGGCATAGAAGTGCAGTACGACCTGTTTGCTGACAACGACGAACTGTTTGCCAAGCTGCGTGGTGGCAACCCAGGCTATGACCTGATCGTCCCAACTAATGACTACGTCGAACGCATGATCATTGCAGATATGCTTCTGCCGCTGGATCATTCAAAGATCCCCAACAAGAAAAATATTGATCCCACTTTCATGGATGCTGCCTTTGATCCGGCCCGCAAATTCAGCCTGCCTTACATGTGGGGCACTATTGGTGTTGGTTACCGCATCTCGGCACTGGATGAAGCACCCAGCTCCTGGAATGATTTAATGAATTCGGATAAGTACGCCGGTCGAATCGCACTGATGAGCGAACCGACCACGGTGATGCAGATGGCGCTCAAAGCCATGGGCAAATCTTTGAATGATTTCACGGATGAAAACATTGCAGCGGCTGAAAAAATGATTCTCGATCAGAAGCCAAACATCGTGGCATTTGCGCCGGACAATGGTCAGGACTTGCTGCTGGCAGGTGAGGTTGATCTAGCCATGGAATGGAACGGTGACATACTGCAAGCGATGGACGAAGATGATGACATTGGTTTTGTGCTACCCGATGAAGGCGGCCTGCTGTGGGAAGATACGCTGTGTATTCCCAAGGGCGCGCCCAATGTGGAAAACGCGCATGCACTGATCAACTACCTACTCGATGCACAGGTTGGAGCGGACATTGCTGACTTTGTTTACTACGCAACCCCCAACGCCGCCGCACGGGCACTGATGAGCGAAGACTATACCGGTAACCCGGCCATCTTCCCATCCGCAGAAGCAACAGCCAAAAGCGAAGTGTCTATCTACCCAGGTCAGGAAGTGACGCGTAAGATCGACGAAGCCTGGACGCGTATCAAAGCCAGCTGATCACATTTGGTTGTCAGGCTACTGAACGGTGCAGGATATCCGCAACAGACTGGGCGTATTTTTCGCGTTCAGTGGCCCCACCCTACTCTGGCTCATTCTTTTTTTTGTTGTACCGCTAGGCATTATCTGGCTGTACAGCTTTGGTGAAAATGTTTCACTCACCCGCATAGAAACAACCTGGACGCTGGATAATTACCGGCGCATGCTCGAACCTGAAATCATCGAATTGATGAGGCGTTCACTGTGGTTGGCGTTTGTTTCCACATTGGTTTGCCTATTGGTCGGTTTCCCGATGGCGCTGGTCATAGCAACGGCCTCCCATGGGGCTAAGCCCTGGTTGTTGCTACTGATTATGTTGCCGTTCTGGACAAATCTTCTGATTCGTACCTATGCGCTACTCAACATATTAGGCACGCGCGGCAGACTGAATGATTTACTCGGATGGCTTTATGAACGTGCTGATCAACTGCTGCATCTGATAGGGCTTGGTAGATTGGGCCTGCTCGGTGATCAATTTACGCCACTGAAACTGCTCGGTACACAAACAGGTGTTATATACGGCATTGTGTATGTATCGCTACCGTTTGCCATACTGCCTATCTATTCATCGCTTGAACGTATGGACAAATCCTTACTTGAAGCCAGCATGGACCTGGGTGCTAGCCAATGGCAGACAGCCCGTCATGTGCTGATACCCTTGGCACTACCGGGAATCATGACCGCCGCAATAATTACCTTTATTCCAGCACTGGGCCAGTTCTTGACCCCAGATCTACTGGGTCGTGGCCAGGTGGACATGATTGCCAATGTTATCGAACGCCAGTTCAAGCGGGCTAACGACTGGCCATTTGGCTCAGCCATTTCACTGACTCTGTTGTATGTCACGTTTATTCTACTGGCTCTTCGATCATTCAACGATGCTGCGCGCTCGCGCCGAGTCGCACGCTGATGCCGCGCTTTAAACGCTCATCAACCGCAGGCCCGTTTGACTACAGCCGCAAGCCATTGTTGCGGATTGTGTTTATTCTAGGCACGGTTTTTTTGTACGCGCCAATCATCGTTTTGATTATCTTTTCATTTAATAACTCAAGACGTGGCGGCAACATTATATGGAAAGGTTTTACCACCAAGTACTACACCAAAGCGTTCGGCAATGAAGAGCTGATGTTAGCGTTTGCCAATTCACTGACCATTGCTGTTGTGTCTACCATTATCAGTGTCATATTAGGTGCGTTGACAGCCATTGTGTTATGGCGATTCCGCTTTCCATTAAAACCTATGTTTGAGGGCCTGGTATCACTGCCTATTGTCATACCGGAAATTTGTATGGGTGTCTCTCTTGCCATGTTCTTCTCAACCATGGGCTGGATGCAGACCGGCGATACGGCCTGGCCATTTAATCTAAGCAACATTATCATCGCTCACATTACGTTCAGTTTTCCGTTTGCGGCAATGGTTATTCGAACCCGCCTACAGAGCTTTAACCGTGAAATGGAAGAAGCCGCTAAAGATCTGGGGGCATCTGAGTTCCGGGTGTTCGTCGATATTCTGCTACCCCACATGAAACCGGGATTAATTGCCGGTGCGCTGTTGGCGTTTACACTGTCTCTGGATGACTTTGTTATCACGTTTTTTACATCCGGCCCCAATACGGTGACCTTTCCGGTGAAGATCTATTCTATGGTGCGGTTTTCGGTCACACCTGAAATTAACGCAGCCTCCACTGTGCTTATCATCATGACACTATTACTGACATTCATCGCACTGCGCTATCAACGCATAGATACAACACCCTGAGTGATCAGCATGAGTGATGAAATACTTAGCGATATGAACGGTAATTTAAGTGGTGATATGAGTGGTGATATGAGTGGCACTATCGTATCTATTCGCCATATCACCAAGCGGTTTGATTCAGTTTCTGCTCTGAATGATGTGTCTATTGATATCCAACAAGGTGAGATCTTTGCGTTGTTGGGACCATCAGGCTGTGGCAAATCCACCTTACTCCGCATCATTTCAGGCTTTGAATCACCCACATCAGGCCAGTTGTTACTCGATGGCAACGACATGAGTGCATTGCCCCCCAACAAGCGTCCAGTCAATATGGTGTTTCAATCGTATGCCGTATTCCCGCACATGAGTGTGGAACAGAACGTGGGCTATGGGCTAAAAATGGACAAGCTGCCGGCAGAGCAGATAAAACAGCGTGTACAACGCGCATTGGAACAAGTACATCTGCAAGATTTTTCCACGCGTATGCCAGATCAACTCTCCGGTGGCCAGCGACAACGCGTAGCGCTGGCCAGAGCGCTGGTCAAGAAACCGCGCGTGCTGTTACTCGACGAACCCCTGTCCGCGCTGGATGCTAAATTGCGCGATGCTATGCGTCTGGAGCTGGTGAAATTACAAGAGAGCGTGGGCATCACGTTTATCATTGTTACCCACGACCAGGCCGAGGCGATGGCGATGGCGGATCGCATTGCCGTGCTCGAATCCGGTCAACTGCGGCAGGTGGCCACGCCCGAGCAGCTGTACGCGCGCCCTGTGGATGCCTTCGTTGCTGATTTTATTGGCAACATCAATTCATTCACTGTACTGGACTTACAACTGGATGCTCATGGGCATACCGCCGTGCGTGCCGAACACCTGTCCACTGTTATGCTCGCTAGTCAGGATAGTCACGCATCATTGAGCGCTAGTGCAGGTGCTGCTCAAGCAACCGATGCACCGCGGCAAGTGCAGGCTGTGTTGTCTGTGCGGCCTGAACGAGTCGGCATTTCTTTGCAACAACCGGCTGATGACTCCGTACAAATTCAAGGCACACTGGGAGACGTTGCATTTCAGGGCCAGCATTGCATTGCAGAGGTCCGGCTGCCGGATGACACGTCAATCAGCGCTATTGTTAGCAATGAACAGGCTAGCACCTTCCCTGATATCAGTGAGCCATTGCCGGTATGGGCGTTCTGGCAAGCCGACGATATGCTGCTGTTACCACGCCATGCATAGCCGAGTGTCCTGTGGGTATCACAGCGTTAAGCGCTTAGCACACTCACTTATTCAACCTGCCTGACGCACTGCTCCCCCTATTCATGAGTTCTCCACACACGAATAAAACCCCTCAAGCGCCAAACAATGAGCAGCACCTGGATGTGCTGATTGTTGACTGGCAAGGCGGACTCCGCGGTAAACGGCTACCGGCATCTCTGCGTCAGAAGATTCTCAATGGTGCAGCACGTATGCCACTGTCCACACAAACAATGGACGTATGGGCAGATGATTGTGACCCTATAACGGGGCTGGCTCTGTCACAGGGAGATCCTGATGGCCTATGTATACCCGATACAACGGGTTTTCACGAACAACCTTGGAACACCAACAGTGAACAAATTCTGTGCACGCTGCATACTGAACAAGGTATTCCCAGTGAGTTCGATGTTAGAGCGCTATTGCAGACGCATGTTGATTCCTACCATCGCCGTAAGCTAAACCCGGTTGTGGCCGTTGAGCTTGAGTTTTATCTGCTAGAGGGTAGCAGCCGAATAAGCGGTGTCCCGCAAGTGCCAGAGCGTTTATCGGTGGCCGGGCAGCCCAACGATCTGCAACTTTACGATATGCGCGCTTTGGACCGTGTTACAGATGTTATGCATTGCATTCATGCGTATGCCAATGCTATGAACATCCCAGCCGAAACAACGTTGGCAGAATTTGGCCCCGGGCAATTTGAAATTAATCTGTGTCACCACAGCAATCCGGTGCAGGCCGCCGACCATGCGGTTTTGTTCAAACAACTGGTGGATCGGGCTGCCCATAAACACGGCTTGATGGCCACGTTCATGGCCAAGCCGTATACCGAGCATGGGGGCTCAGGGCAGCATATCCACGTCAGTGTGCTGGATGATAATGGTCATAATATTTTTGATCAGGGCGATGAAGCCCAACCCACTCGACTGCTGCACGCCGTTGCTGGTTGCCTATCGCACCTAGAAGCCTCTCAGTTGGTGCTCGCGCCGCACGGCAATTCTTATCGACGTTTGCAACCGGATAACTTTGCTCCGGTACGGCGTGACTGGGGATATGATCATCGGGGTGTAGCCATACGCCTACCCGAAACCCGTGGTAAGGCCGCTCGACTAGAGCACAGGTTAGCAGGTGCCGATGCAAACCCGTATCTGGTGTTGTCTGTAGTGCTGGCCGCGATACTATCGGGCCTGGATAACGCAGACACACCACAACAAGCCCCGCTACTCGCTGGTGAAACCCCGCAGGCAACACCACTGACACACGACTGGTTGAGCGCAATAGATCAGTTCGAGAAATCGCCATGGATTCGCTCAGTTGTCGGGGCGCGTTTCTGCGATATCTACTCGCGTATCAAACGCCACGAAGCTGGAATCTATAATCGACAGGTAACCGATATGGACTTAAAGACCTATCTACCGCGTGTCTGATTCGCAGCACTGTGTTTTAAACACCTGCCACATCAATGCACCAAGGCGACGAGTCACACCCCGTTGTCGATTCACACCTCATTGCTAAAACGTCGACGCAACGGATGAAACCGTCAGAACACATAGATAACTATTACACGGCAACCCGAAACGAGCACACTGCGTATCCAGCGTTGCAGGCACATATACGCACTGATGTGGTGATTGTTGGTGGAGGCTCTACGGGTGTATCGGCCGCCGTGGAACTGGCTGAGCGTGGGTTTGCTGTGGTACTACTGGAAGCCAATCGCATTGGTTGGGGGGCCAGTGGTCGTAACGGCGGCCAGGTAACTGGCAGTCTGTCTGGTGATGCGGCAATCGAAAAACAATTGCGTCAACGTATCGGCTCGGATGCCGCTGGCATCATGCACACATTGCGCTGGCATGGTCATGAAATCATTGCCAATCGGGTGCAGCGATACGCAATCAAGTGTGACCTACGTCGTGGGCACTTACATACTGCTTATTCAACGAGCGATATTGACGCGCTGCAGAGCTCTATCTTACGTGCGCAAGAGGCCGGGTTGGGCGATCAGGTGGCGTGGTTGGATCGCACGCAGGTCCATCAGAAATTGGCAACACCGCTTTACTACGGAGGCGTCTACAACCGCTACAACATACATTTGCATTCACTGAACCTGTGTCTGGGAGAAGCCGCTGCGGCTCACTCATTGGGTTGTCTTATTCACGAGCAATCGCCCGTTTTGTCCATCGACTATGGCGATACGCCTACAGTGCGTACGGCCACCGGTAGCGTCACAGCCAATGCCGTAGTTCTGGCGGGCAATGCTTACCATCGCCTTGCTCAACACCGGTTACGCGGCCTGGTGTTTCCGGCCATCTTGGGCAATCTGGCTACCGCACCATTAGGGCAATCGCTGGCCAATCAAATTAATCCAGACAACTTCGCGGTGTACGACAGCCGAATGGTGCTTGATTACTACCGCCTAACAGCCGATAACAGATTGATGTTCGGCGGCGGCACCAACTATTCAGGCCGAGATATCGGCAACGTGGCCAAAACGCTGCGGCCAGCATTGGAGAAAACCTTTCCCGACCTGATCGGTGTGGACATCGAGTATGCATGGACAGGCACTGCCGGTATTGTTATCAACCGCATTCCGGCATTGGGTCGCGTGTCCGACAACGTCTACTACGCCCAGGGCTACTCTGGCCACGGTATCGCCAGCTCCCACATCATGGCCGAGATTCTTGCCGACGCCCTGACCGGCACACTCGAGCACTTCGACCTGTTCAGCCACCTCAAACGCATCCGCCTCCCCGTCGGCCCCCGCACCGGCAGCGCACTAGTCGCCCTCGCCATGCAATACCACCACCTGAAACATTGGGTCGGACCACGCTAAGTCATTATAATTATTAATAAAATCCCGTTTTTTACCCATCATTACTACCTTAAACAACTATTTTTAAGGGTCGAACGCACCGATTAGCGGTTTTCCACGCTGCGGCGGAACGCCAAATCACCTAAAAAGTGCCTCTAAATAGCGACAATAAGGGCAATAAAACGTCTTATTTGAGCGTAAATCTTTTGACTATCAGAGACCTATCATGGTCCGACCCGGTAGGGGTGAGTACAATGGGTGATGGACAGGATTGATAGAAGGCAGGTGGGGGACAGGCGGGAGTATTCGCTTTGGACGTTGGTGCAGTGTGCGGTGTCGCCTCGGCGGATGAACGGGCGGCGCGCTGATGACCGGCGTTATCCGTTGCTGGATCGCTTTGACAGTGGCATGGTGATGTTGGCGACGTTGTTGATGTGTTTATCGATTGCCGACTCGGTGTTTACGCTGACGCTGATTGAGCGTGGTGGTACGGAAGTTAACCCGGTTATGAATGCACTGCTGCAACACAGCGTTTGGTCATTTGCCGCAGTCAAGATGACGCTGACTGCAGTCCCCGCAATGATCCTGGTTGCAACGGGCAATCTGGTGCTGTTCAACCGCTGGCGTGCGCGCTCGATACTGGCCGCACTCGTCGGACTGTACGCGGGTTTGATTGTTTACGAATTGGCGCTCTTGTCGATCAGTTGAGAGCGTTTTATCACCTTCGGTTCGCCGTGTGCATCATTGAGTAGCCCGGCTGCTCGACGTCGCTCATCCCGCGGTGGTAATGAAAAGGTATCGCGATAACACTTTGAGAAGTGCGGTGCGGAGATAAAACCACAGGCCAGCGCGATGTCAACAATAGGCATACTGCTTTGCAGCAGCAATTGACGAGCACGCTCAAGCCGCAGTTCCAGGTAATAGCGGGTAGGCACGCAGTGCAAATATCGTTGAAACAGTCGCTCCAGTTGTCGTCGAGACAGACCCACATGATGCGACAATTCATCCAGTGTCATGGGCTCTTCAATATTAGCTTCCATTAACGACACCGCCTCAGCCAACTTAGGCTGGCTGGCACCGATTCGCTGCGTTAGTGGCACCCGCTGACGATCATTCTGGTCGCGAATACGTTCGCACATGAATTGTTCGGAAATACGCGTGGCAAGTTCACTGCCATGGCGTGATCGGATCTCGCTGAGCATCATATCCAGCGGTGCGGTTCCACCGGCACAGGTGTAACGTTTTCGATCAATCTCAAACAGCTCAGGCGAGATAACCAAATGCGGAAACTCCTCACGGGCAGCCGCCAGATTTTCCCAATGGATCGTGCAGCGATGATCATTGAGCAGCTCAGCACGAGCCAGCAGATAGGTGCCAGTACACACCGCCCCTAACACAGTACCCTGCTTATCAAGCTGACGCAGCCATTGCAGGCCTGGTTCGTCCTGAATCAGATGCACGTTGAGTCCGCTGCACACGAATACCGCATCGTATCGCTCACGCGTCTGGGCACTATGCGACACGGGAAACGCGATACCGCTACTACTGAGCACAGGCTCACCGTCAGACGAACTCAATGCCCATTGGTACAGCACTTTCCCACTCAGCTGGTTGGCCATGCGTAACGCATCCAGCGCGCTGCTGAATGCCAGCATAGAAAACTGCGCCACCAGATAG
>CALKXZ010000042.1 GCA_938003775.1 uncultured Granulosicoccus sp.
GACACGCCAACGACTTTGGGCGCACCGCGCAGCGGAGCGCGCTCTTTCACGCGCTTCAACCGGTGCAGTGGGGCAACATGAGTCATTGCCCAGGATCATCATCGGACACCACCATGCTGATAGAAACCAGATGCCGAGCGATGAACCGTTGATACGTGAGTCGGTGGGCGCAACTCTTTGGCGCAGCGGTTGCGAAGCGCGCTCTTCATTGCGCGAGGTCGTCATTCGACCACCCACCATGCTGACCGGAAGCAGAATGCCGTTTGAAAGCCAACCGCTGGCCATGGACTTGTCGATCCTCAGCTTGATGGGCGCAACGGGACTGGAGATGCCACACTTGACCGTCCCGGGGGCCCACGTTGCGCGTACCGAAATAAAATTCTGGCGCTGATATATGCAGGTACGTGCCATTAACGCCTTGGGTGGTAGGTTCGCTACCGCCACCACCACATCCTTGCAGAAACATTGCAACCAGTGATGTGATCAACAACGGACGAACCCTATACGAGACAGTCATCGCCGTTTACGCCGCTCTGTTATCGTCAGTGGGATTTTTAAAGGCTTGGTCGCTGTCGACCTGGAAGTAGTCCAGTGCGCCGCGACACTCATTGAGTGCTTGATTGGTATTAGCATCCGAACCTACCGAGCCCACACTGGCAATGCCTTGCTTGGCCGCACTGATCTGTTGACGGATTGCATGCATCGCGGCCGTCAGCTCACGTGAAATCTCACCAAATTCGCGACTGTCGTCGCTACGCAGACGGACATCCAGGTTGCCATTGCCGATCTCACGCAGCGTGCGCTTGATAGCGAGAATCGGATGCCCCAGACGGCGAGTAATGTAAACACTCAGCGACACAGTAATCAGCGCATTCACTACCAGCATTGCGATCAGCCATTTACCCAGTACGGCACCCAACGTTGGAATGGCCTCATTCGCCAGAGCCATATCTTCGGAGACAAACAGTAGCGGGGCCATACCGTCAAGCAGGCGTCCAATCATTTGATGATAAAAAGCACCGACTAACAGTGTAGTGATTGCCAGGTACAGGAAGCTGAGCAGAATGACGCGGCGTATTTCCCGGGCCTGAAAGGTTTTATCGCGGAAAAGTGCGATCAGAAAGGGCGAATCGGACGAACGAGCCATGTTTTACACCAACACTGTGGGAGTATAGGATTCATGTCGGCGTCAGACGCCGTAACTTGATCAGCCCGGGCAGGGTGCCGTGTGTCTCGGTGGGTATACTTGTGCTCGGGTTCACAGCCTTGCCTTGCTCATGACTTTTTGATGAATACCGATCCACTCGAATATGTTGACCCAGGGACAGCGTTTTCACTGGTCGGTATGTTGTACCTACTGATGGCGATAGCCGCCGGCATTCATGTGGTGCTGAATAAACAGAACGAGGCGGCCGCATTCAGTTGGCTGGGGATCATCGTACTGGCGCCGTTGGTTGGCGCTACGTTGTATTGGCTGTTTGGTATTAATCGAATCCGTCGCCGTGCGCAGGCTGAAATGCCGCATCACACGGTCACGGCCACCAGTACGCGCAAACAGCACGATGCCTTGCAGAAAGCTGTCGATATTGATCGTATGCCCCGACCGTGGCAACAACAGATGCGCCTGGGATTAGGCGTGCATCAGTCACCCTACCTGGCTGACAATGCCGTACATCCCCTGCTTAATGGTGATCAAGCGTATCCTGAGATGATTGGCGCCATCGAGAATGCCCGCCAGTGTGTGGTGTTGTCCAGCTACATTTTTGAGTACGACAAGATTGGTACCCAGTTTATTGATGCGTTGGTCGCTGCGCACAATCGTGGCGTGTTTGTGCGCGTCATGATTGATGGTCTAGGGGTTGGCTACGGGTTCAGTTTGGTGCGATCTGACCGAGTACTGCGTAGGCAGGGTGTTAAAACGGCTCGATTTTTATCGGCACTATCCACCACCGGCACCCGTTTTATTAATTTGCGCAATCATAGAAAAATATTGTCGGTGGATGGCACAGTGGCGTTTGTCGGCGGTATAAACATCCGTGACAGCAACCTATTGGGGCTGGCAACTCACTCAGCCGATAGCCGCCATTCAGAGATGACTCAGGATGTGCATTTTAAAATTGAAGGCCCAGTGATTAATCAGATTAATGCCGTGTTCTCAGCAGACTGGCAGTTTGCCGCTGGTGAAACCCTGGCATTACCGCAGTGGCAGGGTCACAGTGGGCTGGCAGTCACCGCCCGAGTGTTACTTGACGGTCCTGATGACAACTACCAGAAGCTGCAACTGACTATGCTTGGTGCCATCCAGTCTGCTCAGCAGCGGGTGCTGATCGTGTCGCCGTACTTCCTACCCGGTAAGGTATTGCTCAGTGCGTTACAGCTGGCGGTGTTACGCGGGGTCAGGGTTTGTGTTTGTGTGCCACGCCAAAACAATTTGGCCTTTGTGGGCTGGGCCATGAGGGCCAACCAAAGCCAATTGGTTGAGCATGGTGTGCAGCTATTTGAGTCTCCGGCACCGTTTGATCATAGCAAGCTATTTCTGGTGGATAATCATTGGAGCATGATTGGCTCAAGCAATTGGGACGCCCGAAGTTTGGAGCTAAATTTTGAAATTAACCTGGAGTGTTACGACACCACCTTGAACCAACAGATTTACGCCATTATTGAACACAAGCTGCAGCAGTCTGTCCGAGTGAGTGAAAGCCCAGATGAACATTTTGTGAAGCGTCTGCGCAACAATTTTTTCCGACTGTTCTCACCGTATCTTTAAATTCTACGCAGTTTGACGCTAGGGCTAACTTAAACACGCGCATGATCCGCCGGAATTTTCTCCCTCATTGCTATACCGCTGACGATGAACTTCAGCGGTTGGGTACAGCTCGCCTTCAAGTTGTCGGGCCGGTGATTCGATGTCTAATTTGGAACATTCTCAAAGCACGGCGAGCCAGCTGGCTGAATGACTTCAAGAGCTTGGTTGCTGATAGAGACCTTGCCTTGTTGCAAGAGGCGGTATTCAATACACCCTCAGACCATATTTTCACGCGGAGCGAGCGTTTACAGTGGGTGATGGCACGAAGCTTCCGACATCCGCGTAGCCATGTTGAACACGGTATTAAAACCGGTTGTGTGGTGGCCCCGGTGGAGCAGCATTTTTACCTCTCACCGCACGCCGAACCGGTAACACAGACACAGAAATTACTGCTGACAACGCTATACCCATTGGCTGATGAAGCCGAGCAGTTGCTGGTGCTCAATATGCACGCTATCAATTTTGTCAGTGTACAAAAATACGTTGAACAGCTTGATCAACTGACTGCGGCTTTGACACCACATTCAGGTCCTGTCATTCTGGCTGGGGATTTCAATACGTGGAACCCTGCCAGGCTCGAACATTTTCACAGTGTTGCCAGCGGTGCGGGTCTGCACGAAGCTGTGATGGAAAGACAAAGCCGACTAGCCCATATGAATCAGCATCTGGATCATGTGTTTTATCGTGGCCTAAAGCTGCGCTCGGTTGAATCATTGAGCCATTACCAGTCCTCTGATCATGCGCCGATTACGGCCACGTTCGAACGCGTTGTAGGGGCGTCATGAAATTCAATCAGCCATTGAGCGGCAATGAGATGCCGCGTTTTGCAGGCCCCGTCACTATGATGCGGCTGCCAGCAGTAGAGTCTGCTGCTGGACTGGATGCGTGCTTTGTGGGTGTGCCGCTGGACATAGGTACCTCTCACCGCAGCGGTACCCGGTTCGGGCCGCGGCAAATACGGGCCGAGTCCGCCATGTTGCGACCCTACAATATGGCCACGCGAGTGTCACCGTTTGATCACCTGCACATTGCCGATGTGGGGGATATCGCCATAAACACCTTCGACCTGAAACGCAGTGTTCAGATCATTGAGTCGGGCATTACCAAGATCCTCCAACACGACTGCATACCGGTCACCCTTGGTGGCGATCACACCTTAAGCTTGCCTGTGCTGCGCGCCATGGCTAAAAAACACGGGCCGGTTGGGCTGGTGCATATTGATGCGCATGCCGATATCAATGAGCATATGTTTGGTGAGGCCATTGCACACGGCACACCCTTTCGTCGAGCCGTTGAAGAAGGCTTACTGGATACCTCGCGGGTTGTGCAGATTGGTCTACGCGGTACCGGTTATGCCGATGATGACTTCGATTGGCCGCGTCAACAGGGTTTTAGGGTGGTGCAGGCGGAGGACTGTTGGCACCGGTCGCTAACGCCACTGATGAGCGAGGTACGCCAGCAACTGGGTACCGGACCGGTGTACTTAACCTTCGATATAGACAGTCTTGATCCGGCCTATGCGCCAGGGACTGGCACGCTGGAGATCGGAGGGCTGACCACGGTTCAGGCCTTGGAGATTATTCGTGGTCTGGCAGGGGTTAAGCTAGTTGGATGTGATCTGGTGGAGGTATCGCCACCATACGATCAATCAGGTGGTACAGCGTTAATAGCGGCCAATTTGTTGTACGAGATGTTATGTGTATTGCCCGGTGTTGTGCCAGCTATGTCGCGGCGGGTTTAGCACAACTCTGCGATTGTGCACACCCTATTAACCGCGCACTACCACAATCAGGAAGGTGACAAACAGCACGACAGCAGCAATTAAAAATGAGACGTTCAACCATTCCTTCGATGTGCCTTTGGGACCATTTTCCAGCCAGTGTTTGGCGACCGGAATCATGCGCCAGATCATGAACCCCATGAAAATCGCTACCGGAATCTGAAACCAGAGATTATTCAAAACTGTTGCCTCCGTAAGTGCGCTGCTGCATTGTACTGCTGGATACTCTGCTCGGTTGTAACGATTGAGGGTTATAACGATGAAAGTTATCGCGTTTCTGGGATATATAACGACACTGGGCCGCGACGAAGCGGCCCAGTGGTCTAACCCATTACTTACCCGTTACTGACCCAAAGCTTGTCGCTTGGCTGGGCTAGTTGCAGATGATTGGTTGAATCAGTCGTCGCTCATGAT
The DNA here is from genome assembly GCA_938003775.1 of uncultured Granulosicoccus sp. Lineage (GTDB taxonomy): Bacteria > Pseudomonadota > Gammaproteobacteria > Granulosicoccales > Granulosicoccaceae > Granulosicoccus. The sequence goes on from CALKXZ010000042.1 coordinate 5,001, forward strand.
GCCTAGCAGGTGCAGCAGGCTGGTAAACAGGTTGAAAATGTTAATGAACATGGACGTTGTAGCGCGTATGTAGTTGGTCTCGCCACCGTTGATGATACGACCGGTGTCAAACAGGATGAAACCACTCATCAGCAGTACGATAGCTGCGGATACCACAATACTCAACGCAGGGATTTGCGCAAAAATATTGATAATGGCAGCTCCGAAGACCACGATGAGACCGACCATTAGCATGCCACCCATGAAGTCAAAGCTCTTCTTGGTCGTTAGCACGTAGCCACTGAGCGCCAGGAAGATCACACCGGTTCCGCCCATGGCGGTAGCGATGATGGACGGGCCATTGGGCAGCGCTGCGTAGGCGCTCAGCATGGGTCCAATGCCGAAACCCAGTAGACCAGTGCCTAGGAACACGATGCCGATGCCAGTGCCTGAATTCTCGAAACGAGGTAACAAGAACATCAGAACACCAATGCCGCCAAAAGTAGCGATCATGGCCATACCGCGCGGCGGCGCAATTGCCATGGACACGGCTGCCATAACGGCGCTGAACAGCAGCGTAGCAGCCAGCAGTGCGTACGTGTTACGTAGAACTCGATTGGTGGAGAGAATACTCTCTGCCGACCGCGTAATCGTATTGGTATTTTGCATTTTCTCTCTAAAACTCCTCAGAATGTCTGAAACCGTTATACCTGTTTCGGCACAGGCTTGTATCACTATAACCTTGTAGCGACGGTTCGCGGTGTTGAATTACACGTTTTTTTCGCTGATAGTGCTCGAAATAAATAACAGCTATGAATACCTTGTAACCTCCATAGCATAGGGTTTTGGCGGTTTATTTCAAGACCTCTGACGTGTTGTTAATACGCAATCTGTGGTGAATTTGTCACAGTGGCTGCACATGTGGCCGGAATCTTGTAAACTCCCGCCCCACGGAGAGGTGGCAGAGTGGTCGAATGCGGCGGTCTTGAAAACCGTTGACTGTCAAAGGTCCGGGGGTTCGAATCCCTCCCTCTCCGCCATTTCTAAGCGCGTACCAGCTAGGTTTTGATCATCGTCGGGTTATTGCTGGGTCATTGCTGGGTCATCATCGAGCCAACCTTCAGCTTGCACCAAAACTGGGTCCTACACCCCACTGTGCTGTGCGCTTTACCCATACCGCGTCTGTTCACCAGGCTCTGGTGCTAAGCCGCTAGCCTGATGGACTTAAAATAGCCGATCAGCCTCTGCCTGCAGGCAAAAGCTGACCGTGTTGCGTAGGCTTTGGGATCAGTGCTGGAATTTCTTGAATTCACCCATGGCCAGGCGATTCCCGTAGGCATTTAATTCATTTTTAACCACTTTCATCAGGCAGTACAGACCGGTGATATTGACTACCGCCATAGCGAAGATAGCGGCATCTGAAAAATCGATAACCGGCCCCAGGCTCGCCGCTGCACCAATCACGATGAAGATGCAGAAGATGATCTTGAAAATAAGTTCGGTGGTTTTGCCCTCACCAAACAGATAAGTCCAGGCCTTTAGACCATAGTAGGACCAGGAGATCATGGTTGAGAAGGCAAACAGCACCACGGCTACGGCCAGTACATAGGGGAACCAGCTGATTGATGAGCCGAAGGCTGCTGATGTTAAGGCAACACCGGATGTATCGCCAACGGTGGAGATGGCGGTGCCAGCGTCGTTAAGCAGATAGACGTTGGTATTGGGGTCGACGATTAATTGTCCGGAGATCGTGATGACCAATGCGGTCATGGTGCAGATGACCACGGTATCGATCAGTGGCTCCAGAAGCGATACAAAGCCCTCAGTAATCGGCTCTTTTGTCTTAACCGCTGAGTGAGCAATCGCTGCAGAACCAACGCCTGCCTCATTAGAGAATGCGGCCCGTTTGAAGCCTTGAATCAGTGCGCCAACAAAACCGCCTGCAACACCCAGGCCGGTAAACGCACCACCAAAAATCTGACCAAAGGCCCAGCCTATTTTGTCGTAATTAACCAGCAGTATGATAAGCGCTGCGGCCACGTACATGATGCCCATAAACGGGACAACCTTTTCGGTAACACGGGCGATGGATTTAACACCGCCGACGATGACCATGTACACGATAAGCGCAAAGACGATGCCGGTAATCCAGCCTGGGTAGTCACCCACAATCCCAGAGATCTGTGCGTGTGCCTGATTGGCCTGGAACATATTGCCACCACCAAGCGCTCCCAGAATGCAGAAAATGGAGAACAGTACGGCCAGAATCTTCCCTCCGGGCAAACCCAGTTCTTTGAATCCCTTGGACATGTAATACATGGGGCCACCGGAGACGGTGCCATCGTCGTATTCGTTTCGGTACTTCACACCCAGCGTGCACTCGGTGAACTTGGACGCCATACCCAGAAGCCCTGCCAGAATCATCCAGAAGGTGGCTCCTGGACCACCGATACCGACAGCAACCGCCACGCCTGCAATGTTGCCCAGGCCAACGGTGCCCGATAATGCTGTTGTCAGCGCTTGGAAGTGACTGACTTCACCTGCATCGTTGGGGTCTGAGTAATCGCCTTTAACTAATGAAATGGCATGGCCGAAGTAGCGAAACTGTACAAAGCCAAAGTACACGGTGAATATGGTGGCAGCAACAACGAGCCACATGACTATCCATGGGAATGAGGTGCCAGGTAATGGGGCGAAAATCAGGTTGACAAACGGCCCGGTGATTTGCGCAAAGGATTCGTTCACTTTCTGATCCAAGGTCATGGCATCCTGAGCCACTGCCGTGAGTGAGAACGGCAGCAGGGCTACCAGAGTGATCAGCGCGCGTTTTATTGTTGTGGTCATAGCCTCTTTTCCCCTATCCGACGACCGTGACGGGCACGCTGGCGCTCATCACAAGGTTTGCAGTGGAGCTGCCAAACAGGCGCTTTGCGATACCGCCTTTAGACGATCGATTGACAATGATCTGGTAGGCGTTTTCTTCTTCGGACACTCGATTGAGCGTGTCAGCAACGTCGCCGTGTCGGACCATGCCTCGTGCATGGACACCGGCGGCCGATAGTTTTTGCACAGCAGGTTCAACAATGCGGATGGTGGCGGTGGTGATTTCCTCTTCGCGTCGCTTGTGGCGCTCAGCATTCTCTTCAATAGTTTGAAAAGAATAGGGGGACCATTCGATCACATATAAGACCAATAGCTCACAGTTGCCGATTAATTTGGCTAATTGCTTGCCATAGTCAAGCGCTCGATCTGCCGAGTCGTGCCCGTCCAGACCGATCATCAGTTTTGTGGTCATCGTTTTTTACCTCTGGGTTCGAACCCCCAGTATTGGTGAAAACGATCAGCCTATTAGTCTTATTTAGTGAGATGTTGTGGTGTTTTGACCTGTGATACTCCGAAAAATACCGTTAAAGGAAAAAGATTCCGAATACCCGAACTGTTCCAACCTTAAAATACAAGTGTGGCCGTCTGCGAGTTAACGAATCGGTGGTGCGTAAATTAATCCACCATTGGTCCACAATTGATTGATGCCGCGCTCCAGACCAATGGGTGTATTCGGGCCGATGTGCTTTTCATAGATCTCGCCATAATTACCGACCTGTTGGATGATTCGGCTGCACCAGTTAGCGCTTAGCCCCAAATTCTCGCCGGTGTTGCCTTCCGTGCCAATGAGTCGGCGTATGGCAGGGGTGGAGCCGATGTTCGGGTTATTGACATTGTTGCTGTTGATACCGAGCTCTTCGGCGTTAATCATGCAGTTCAACGACCAGCGTACAACGTTCCCCCATTCGCTATCGTTGGCGGCAACCATGGGCCCCAAAGGCTCTTTTGATATGACTTCGGGCAACACCAGGTGGGCATCGGGTTGGGCAAAGCCTGTGCGCTGTGCGGCAAGTCCTGAACGGTCAGTTGTCAGGGCTTTACATCGGCCGGCTTCATAGGCTCTGACAGCGTCAATGCCATCATCGAAAAAAACCGGTCGGTAACGCATGTCACTTACGGTAAAGAAGTCGGCAGCATTAACTTCGGAGGTGGTGTTGTTATCAACACAAATAGGTTGGTTGTCCAGTTCAAGAGCACTGCGTATGCCGGTGCGCTTGGGCACCATGAAACCTTGACCGTCATAGAAGTTAACACCGACAAATTCGCCGTACAGCGAGTTGCGCTCTAGCGTCCAGGTTGTGTTTCTCGACAGGATATCCAATACACCCGATTGCAATGCCTCAAAGCGATCAGAGGATGTAACGGGGATCATCTCTACCGCTTCACTGTCATTGAATACCGCACTGGCAACAGCGCGGCAGATATCGACATCAAAGCCACTGTATTCACCCAAGCTATTGGCAATGGCGAAACCTGCCAGCTCTGTGTTCACACCGCATTTCAGTGCGCCGCGTTGAATGACCTGGTCAAGCGTGCCAGCAGAGGCGGGCGTTGTCATGAGCCCAATCGTAAGCCCGGTAATTAGCACTGGCAGCAAGACAGTGGCAGCTTGCAAAGAGTGTTTCACAGTCATGATTTTAGGGCCACGGTTTATTTTGGACGGTAGTGAAGAAGTTCGACAGGTGTCGGCGAATTGTCTGAAGCATGCCGGTAGCTGGTTCTAGCACACGGCGCAATGTAGGCCGATTCGGTCGGTACACCAAAACCTGCGAGTTCTTCCTCGACCCGAATGGCGCGATTCATGGAGGCATCATCGCTGCCATCGGCATCCTGACAGGCCTTAATGACCATGATGTCGTCATCACTGAATTCACGCACAAGCAGGCGCACGGCTCGTTTGTTGGCATTACCCATCATCTGTGTTGAGTTGTCGTCGAAGATCAGTACGGTGCGCCGGTACTTATTGTAGCGCGACAGGTTGGGTGCGCTGCGTCGTGCATCGGCTTGGAAATAGCGCACGCGTGCCTCAGCAAACACGCGATCCTGTGGCGTGCGTTTGTCCAATGGGAGTTCATTGAAATCCATGACATCCACTGTTTTGACGGTTAAGTCTGGGTTGGGCGTGCCGGTACGTTGAGCACCACTGATAAAGGCTGTGTTGTTACCCCCTTGTTCGGCGAAGATGTTATCGGCCAGGGCAATGTCAGCAATGGAGGTTGTACCAGTTACGTTCATTAATGATGATGGATAAACCGCGTCGCCCTCAATGATGTACTCACGCGACAGGCGCACTCTACCCACCGCCAGTTCGTAGTCGGTGACCAGTCCGGATTCAGTTTCGGATAAGCGTTTACTGTAGGACACATAGTTTCTTCCTTGATCGGCACTAACAAGCTGCATACCGAACCCGGCATCCTCCAGTGCTCTGACAATGGCATTGCCAAACGCACTCTGTGGTTCGCTTACTTGCAAGGTGGCGGTGGCAGGACGCATTTCAGGAATCTGCACCAAGGCTGCAACCAGGTTCGTAGAAATCAACTGCAACTGTGCACGTTCTGTGGCCGTGACGTCGTCCAGTGCTGTTGCATTAGCGGTTATGCGTGGCGTCAGTGCTTGAGACTCAATACCCACTGAGATGGGTTCCTGGCTGGCACAGGCGCTGATAAGCGTACTGGCTACACCCATAATCAGTAGGTGCTTAAACGATCTTGAATGACTCATGCTTTTTCACGCCACAGTTCCAAAACGACCCCTCGGCTCGGAAAACGCTCGCTGGCATTGACCGGTGCCCAGCAGCCCTCATCCAGTACGCGATCACGGGAAACGCCGCGAGCGAGTAAGGCTTCGGTAACACGTTTGGCTCGACCCAGCGCTAAACCTTCGTTACCGATGTCCAGAACCGTTGGCCCGTTACTACAGCCAACCAGGCTGACCACATCATTGGGTCGCAAGCGTTGATCGACAAAGGCATCGAGCAGCAGTTTGTTGGTATCACCGAGAACCATGGAATCATTACCAAAGACGATGACTTGCCGTTCGATTTGTTGGTAGCCATCGAGAATAGAGGCGAAAGTCGACTCACCACCGTAGAATAGATTGTTCACCTCAATGCGGTTGGAATTTAATGCCTGCAAGCTGGGTCCGCGGGCAGTGGTTGAGGCAACACGATTGACCAGGTCTGGGGTAATCAGCGATATGACCGGCGACTGCTCATCCAAACTCAATGAGGCGACATACTCGGCTTGTGATAGTGACGCATCGATGACTTCTTTGCGCCCACTGGGTTCGTCGTTAACATTAACCGGTACGCGCGTACCCGCTAGCTTGACGCGGCTGATCGGTGCAACGACATTGGAACGCGTTATTTGGTAGTCACGCACAATTGTCACGGCTCCTATTGCAATAGACATGCGTACCTGTGGGCCATTGGTTTGTTCGGATTCATCACGGCTATAAGATACGTAGTGGGCTCCTTGATCGGCACTGACACGCTGTACGCCAAAACCTTGCTGTACCATTAAATCGATGAAGTGCTGTAGCACAGGGTCTTGGTTGGCTCTGTTCACTTGCAGAGTCGTGCCGACTGGATTAAATACTTGGCTGGCAACGCTGGCCATATCCAGCATCATGGTTCGATCAACTGGCATGACACTGGCGGCCATATTGAACGGGTCGTCAGTATTGTCACTAGTACTGTCAGACAGATCACCCGGTAGGCTGCAAGCGCTTAGCGCCAGCGCACTGCTGACAAGGCAGCCGGTGAGTGTGCGTCTGCAGAATGCGGAACTGTCATTGATTAGCTTTATCACTGTTTCCATGTTTCGGTGCGTCGCTGTTTTCGATTTCGGGCAAGACAGGCTCACGGGTGCCCGGTGTAAGCCACTACGATACCAATAACCGGATAGGGGGGCGAGTCAATGGGCCATGAATTCAGATCCTGTCACGATTTGCGCATACTGCCGGTGAGTAACGTGATTCAGACCACTTAAGCCTAGTGCAGTGATTTGTATAGTGCTTCGAATTCCTGACCAGTGTGAACGGTCCGGAGGCAAGTAATGACCGTCACCCATTATAAACAGTCACACGAATGTCGAGAATTCGGGCAAGGAATCACAATGTCATGATGCATAAATTTAAACTTATCCTGATCTGTTTAGTCGGTATCTTACCCTCAGCATGCGCCCTGTTACCGGACAACCCGGTGGGACAATCACCGGATAAGCGCTCATCGGCCAACCCTACACACAACCAGCGCGCAGCCCCAGCGGGATTGATTGCGTTGGATTTTGTTAATGCGCTAGTGCAGATACCGTCGCTGTCGCCTGTGACTACCACCATCAATGTGCTGTCGACTGATCGAAATGATGAGTTTACGCAATCCATGCAAGCTGCGTTGCAAACGGCCGGATACGGTATTCGCTGGGTCGAGGATTACCACGGTGAGCACCTGTTGCAGTACCGTCACGAACGTGAAGCGGGTGACATTCGTGCGCACAGAGATCTGTTCGAGGTGGCAGTGGGCGCCGTGGAGTTGCGTAGAACTTACGCTATCGGTAATGACAACAGAATCAGTCCATTAACACCGCTGTATGTGCGTGGCACCGACGCCAGCCACATTGTGCTCAACGATGCCGCGTTCGGAACTCTACCAGTGCGCGCGAATGGTGCTGCAGCTGCTGGCTCTGGTGGCCCCGCAGCATCGGTTGCACCGGTACCGTTAAGGCCTGTTGACACGCCCAGTGGATCCATTACATCAAGTCCATTGTCGGGTCTAACATCGACTGTGTCAGGGCAGCCAACAATTGCCGATGCGGCTAACCCGCTGAACCCGGCGGTGTCTCGTGTTCCGCCTTTAAGCCTGCCATTAGTGGCTTTGCCGCGTGTCGAGAACGTTTTTGAATTAGGTGGCTCTAATTTTGAGGATTTGCTGGCTGGACATAATGTTGTGCAAGATCAGAGTCTGGTGTTTCCCGATGATTCGCTCAGATTAGGCCCATCGAATAAGTTATTGGTTGAGCAGATTGCCACTCAATTTAACCCCGATACAGACATGTTCTCATTACTGGGCTGTTCAGTGGGACCCACCGCTCTTGCCGGTGGCAATGCGGCGTTGGCGCTGGGTCGAGCCAGTCGTGTACGTGAGGCACTGCTGTTTGCCGGTATTCCGGCCGAGCGGATTCTTGACGAAGGTTGTTGGGCAAGCGATAGTAGCGACAAGCGACTGCTAAAGCGCGGTGTCGTGATTACCCTAAATCGAAAACCTCTGATTAACTGATCAATATGTCATTTTTCAAGCGCAGTGCCATGGTCTGCCGTGCGGCAGTGTTAGCTCTGCTGTTTTTAGCTGGCCCCGCTAGCGCATTTCAGTTGCAGGAGCTAAACGCCGACCGAGTCAATCTTAATGATTACGTGGGCGATGGTCAGTGGACATTGGTGATGTTCTGGTCAACGGACTGCATCCCGTGTGAAGCGCAAAAACCGATGATTGAGGCATTCCATCGCGACCACAGCGGTAAGGATGCACAGGTGGTGGGTATTGCGTTGGACGGTATCAAGTATATCGATGGTATTAAGCAGGTTATGAGCCGTCATGATCCCAGCTACCCGAATCTGGTGGTCTTTACCGATGTGTTCCATCGGCAATTCAAGGAGCTGACGGGTACGGATTTTCGCGTCACACCGACCTACCTGCTGTATGCGCCCGATGGCTCATTGGCGGGTACTCGCGCTGGGTCTATAGAACGTGAGCTGCTTGAATCAGTGGTCGCTGGTAGCTAGATCACCTGTGCTCATTAACGGCGCCAAAGCGCTATAGGTGTGTTTATAGCGCTGGTATTGTGTGTCGAATTCGTCGAATGAGCCGTCCGGCTCAACGCTGTGATGCACTATCGGTGCGGTACACACGGCCCGTGGATCAGCACCGGTTGCCGCAATCATGCCCAGTCTGGCAGCACCGAGACTTGCACCAAAGTCACCGTCGGCCGGGACATCCAACGGCAGGTTCAAGGTGTTGGCAATGATTCTGAGCCAGTAATCCGATTTAGCACCACCACCGATGGCGGCAACCCGCGTTAGTGTGGTTCCGGCAGCCTGCAGCGCCAGCTGAGAATCACGAAAGGCGAAGGCCACGCCTTGCAACACAGCACGGGTCATTTCCACGGCATCGGTGTTGTGCGATAGACCGGTAAATACACCCCGGGCGTTGGCGTCATTGATAGGTGTTCGTTCACCACCCAGGTAGGGCAGAAAAATGACCTCGGTGGGTTTGGCCGTGAGTTTATCCAGCGGCTGCGACAGTAACGCTGGTTTTGATTGCATCGCTTTGGATAGCCAGTTCAATGCATCAGTCGCGGCTAAAATGACGCCCATCTGGTGCCAGGTACCGGGCAACGCGTGACAAAACGCATGTACCGCACTGTCTGCGTTGGGCTGGTATTGGTCATTGGCTGCGAACAGCACCCCTGATGTACCGAGCGATAGAAAAGCGCTGCCACTGGCGACAGTGCCCATGCCACAGGCACTGGCTGCATTGTCACCGGCACCGCCAGCAATGACCACGTTACTGCGCATGGCATATCGGCTGGCCAGTTCACCGCGCAGGTAGCCTGATACATCGGTGCCCTCAATGAGTCGGGGCATCTGTGCCTGCGTGAGATTGCCCGCTTTTAGTAACGCATCCGACCAGCGTCGTTGTCCCACATCGAGCCAACCAGTACCGGCGGCATCGGACATCTCAGCCACATGTTCACCGCAGAGCCAGAGCCGTACATAATCTTTGGGTAGCAACACCTTGGCAATACGGTCGAAATGCTGTGGTTCGTTATCGGCAACCCAGGCTACCTTCGGTGCGGTGAAACCAGGAAACACGATGTTGCCCGAGATATTTCTGGATGCGGCTGTATCGAGCTGAATGGCCTGCGAGTGGCTGCGCGTATCATTCCATAACATGCACGGCCTTATGACCTCATCATTGGCATCGATTAGGGTAGCGCCATGCATGTGACCGGACAGACCGATACCACTCACGGCTGCCAGCTGTGCCGGATGACTGGCTTTTAGCGCGTCGAGCGTGTGCTCAATAGCCGCAATCCAATG
>CALKXZ010000043.1 GCA_938003775.1 uncultured Granulosicoccus sp.
TTTCTCTTTTTCCTCAGAAATTCGTTGGGCAACCGGGCGAGCATCGGCGGTCCACGTGCAATGGGCTAGCGATCATTCAAAAAAAGATCAGCAAACTGTAACGCTGACGCTGGATGATCTTTCGACCCCGGTGGGTGATTACCACACGCTGCAATTGAGCCTAGTTACCCGTACAGATGAGCCCGCATTGCTGCGGGTGGAATCTTTCGGTTGCTGGCCCGCGTGCTTTGAACCCATGCCTGAATGCGTCTGGAGCGATGAGCATTTTCCGGCCAGTCGGCGCGCAGAGTTTGTGTGGCGTACCCACGACCATGCCATCTGGCAAGATGCGCATGGCGTCAGTTGTCACTACAATTCACTGACGCAACAGCAGCAACGATTGGTCTCATCTCTGTGGGTTAGTGCGCCTGAGCTACTCACACGCGTGATGACGACTAACCGGGCAAAACGATTCGAACCGGTGCTAAAAAAACTACAAAGTCGACTTGCACAACGCGCTGTAGCGGTTGCACAAACGCCTTATGGAAAAATGGGTGCACAGATTCATATCGACAAATCCTATTCGCCACCTCGCTCTGCACGCAATGCCTTAAATGCTGAGGTGTTAGCAATCCATACGCTTGAGCAGCTTGTAGATCAACTGAATAGCATAGAGTTATCACTAGCGCAGTTACTGGTGCCAATGCAAGCACTGCCGAACGCTATCGCAGCGTTGCAAGAGGGCAGCGCAGACCAACAGTTACAGACCACGATTCAGCACCCCTTGTTTCAGGTGAAATAATGAACAGACGGTTTTTTGCAAAGTCGTTGTTATTGGGTTGTACAGCGCCGTTGGGTTTTCTTAATGCCCGCATCAGCAACGCGGCCAAGACGGGAATTGCAAGTGCTCACCGACGTTTGATTCTGGTTGAATTAGCCGGTGCTAACGACGGCTTGAACACGCTGGTTCCATTCGATAACGACCTATATCACGTACTTCGCCCTACTATCGGCTTACACGCGCACGATGTTATTAAGCTGTCCGATTCATACGGTCTGCATCAGGCTTTGCAACCGTTAGCCGTACACTGGGAAGCAGGCGAGATGGCCTGGGTACAGGGACTGGGTTACCCACAAGCCAACCGCAGCCACTTTAAATCAATTGCGCTTTGGGAGAGTGGTGGTGATGGGCGTCAGGCACGCTCAGGACGTGGTTGGATCACCCACGCCGTAGAGCATCAGCTTGCCCGTAACATTGTCGATCCTCACGGTATCAGTCTGGCTGGCGATCTGGACGTGTTTGCCAGCGAGTCTGGACGCTGGATGTCGTTAGACTCTACCGACAAGATCAGCACCGATTGGTTACCGACGCAACACGCTAACCTGTCAGACCATCCAACTTTGTCGCTTGTTCAGAGACGCTTGCGGACCTTGGATTCGACGCTGTCTCGACTGAGTGACAAGATTGCGCGTGCGCCGGTACCGCCGCGATTCGATGGTGGTAAGTTTGGCGAGCAATTACGGCAGGCGGCCATCATGATAGGTGCCGGAGTGGACACGCCGGTGTACCGAGTACAGTTGTCAGGTTTCGATACGCATGAAAACCAGAGCAGACGTCATGCGAAACAACTCAAGACCTTGGCGCTTGGTCTAAGCTCATTTACCCAAGCGCTCAAAGCCATGCAGGAGTGGCAGAACACCTTGATCATGACGTATTCGGAATTTGGTCGTCGTGCCGCCGAGAACCATTCGGGTGGAACCGATCACGGTACCGCGGCGCCGCACCTGCTACTCGGTGGCGCCATCAACGGAGGCTTGTTCGGTGAGGCGCCGGATCTTGCTGATTTGCCCGATGGTGATCCGTCCCACACGATGGACTACAGAGCGTTGTACGAGCGCATATTGGTGGACGGGTTGGTGACTCAGGGTGTCGTGACACCCTTGGGCCAGTATCGGGATGAGCGGTTGGCGGATTTGATTCGGGTGGCCTAGATTTTTCGCCTGTGAGGGTGGGACTGTCGCAATAATGATGTACGGATCACACGCCACGCACTGTGAAAACGCGATTAGCCTGTCACTGGGACCCCGGATAATAGACGCTGGCATTTACTTGCCAGGACCGCTTCATTACACTGCGTGGCATGCCTGACAACACAAGCCTGCACCGATCTCCCGCCCAAGCCCTGGTGGTCACCGACTTGCACAAAACGTTCGACAAGGACGAAGTGCTGCGCGGTGTATCGCTAGAGGCGCATCAGGGTGACGTGCTATCAATCATCGGTGCCAGCGGATCGGGCAAGAGTACATTCCTAAGATGCATCAACCTACTCGAACAACCTAGCAGCGGCGAGATCAGCATAGGGGGTGAAGCAGTTCGCTTCACCACTAAAAAAGGTCAGCGTGTCCCCGCTGATATGAAGCAGGTGCAACGCCTTCGCAGTCGTCTGGGCATGGTCTTTCAAAGCTTTAATCTGTGGTCACACATGACCGTTATCCAAAATGTGGTGGAAGTCCCTATTCATGTGTTGGGCGTATCGAAGGCGGAAGCTGCACAGCGGGCAGAACGCTACCTGAAGCGTGTTGGCTTGTGGGACAAACGAGAGCAGTATCCTGCATTTTTATCGGGTGGCCAGCAGCAAAGGGCGGCAATAGCTCGTGCCTTGGCGATTGAACCGCGTGTTATGCTTTTCGACGAACCGACCTCGGCGCTAGACCCGGAGTTGGTTGGCGAAGTGCTCAAAGTTATTCGAGACTTAGCGAACGAAGGACGCACGATGATTCTGGTTACCCATGAAATGAAATTTGCCAGAGACGTTTCAAGTCAGGTGATATTTCTGCATCAAGGCCGGGTGGAGGAATGCGGCACGCCCCAACAGGTATTTTATGAACCGGTCAGTGATCGTTGTCGAGCGTTTGTATCATCCATTCATTAACTGAGTATATTCACTAAACGGGTTACTCAATACTAAAGCAAGAGCATTACTATGAAAAAACTGTTTAACACTCTGGCACTGTGCGCGGCGAGTCTATCAATGACGCCAGCCATGGCTGAGATACGACTGGGAATAGATTCTGCGCCCTACCCACCGTTTTACGAGGCGGATTCAAGTGGTAACGTCTCTGGTTGGGAAATTGAAATTGGCGATGCCGTTTGCGCGGCCATGAACGAAGAATGTGAGTGGGTCGGTGTGGCTTGGGATGGCATTATTCCGGCTCTCATGGCTAAAAAAATTGATGCTATCTTCGGTTCAATGTCCATTACTGAAGAGCGTATGAAAACCATCTCGTTTTCGGACAAGTACTACAACACACCAGCGGCAATCGTTGCGCCCAAGTCCATGGATATTGATGGTTCTCCTGAGAGCGTCAAAGGTAAGATCATTGGCGTGCAGGTATCCACCACGCATCAGAACTATGTTGAGACCACCTATCAGGATATGGCTGACGCCGTCAAAACCTATCAGAACTTTGATCAGCACAATCAGGACCTGGTCGCTGGACGGGTCGATGCAGTTGTGGGCGACTCATTAGCTTTTGGCGCATTTCTGGGTAGCCCCGAAGGGGCAGACTTCGAGATAAAAGCAGCGTTGAACAATGTCGAAATTTTTGGCCTGGGTGTGGGCGCTGGTGTGCGTAAGGAAGATACCGAATTACAAGAAAAATTTAATGCAGCGATTAAACAGATCCGAGAGGATGGTACGTTTGATGAGATATCAAGCAAGTACTTCGACTTCGACATATACGGTGACTAGTCACGCTGGCTGCGAGCGCGCTGTGTGCAGAAGCTTAGCCTGCGATCGGCTTTCTTTATCAACGCATTGGTTGTAACAGAGCACTAACGATTGTCCGATCTATTTGCAAACCTGCCTCTTCTGTCATTTTCTGATGGCGGATGGGGCTGGAACCTACTGCGTGGTCTGCTTAGCACGCTGCAAATCGCCCTGGGTGCGTACGCATTGGGTTTGTGCATTGGCTTGTTTGGTGCGCTGGGTAAAATCAACGGCTCCTCACTGACGCGCTGGCTGTTAGAGATATACACCACACTGATCCGGGCTGTGCCCGAATTGGTGCTGATTCTGTTGCTCTATTACGCCGGTACTGGCCTTATCAATCAGGTGCTGGACATGATGGGCTATCGCCCCATCGACATAAGCGGACTGGTAGCAGGTATTGCGGTTTTAGGGGTCGTGCAGGGTGCCTATGCCACGGAAGTTATCCGCGGTGCCATGTTGGCAGTCCCGTTAGGCCAGGTCGAAGCTGCCGCGGCGTTTGGTATGTCCCGCTGGCAGGTTTTGCGACGCATTACGTTGCCCGCTATGCTGCCACTGGCGCTGCCGGGTTTATCCAATCTCTGGCTAATCGTGGTTAAAGATACCGCGTTGTTATCCGTGGTGGGGTTCTCAGAGCTTGCCATGGTGACCTTGCAAGCTGGTGGTCAGTCGCGCGCGTACCTTATGTTTTTTCTGGCTGCTGGCGCACTGTATTTGTGTGTCGCGCTGGTATCCAATCAAGTGTTTAGACTGCTTGAGAAACGTGCCAGACGCGGCCAGCCGGAGCTTGTCTGATCATGCAGTGGTACTGGTTAGCTGAGTATCTGCCCAAGTTCATTAGTGGCGTATACGTGACGTTGCAGTTACTGGGCCTGTCGATCTTCTTTGGTATGTTGCTTGCCATTCCCATCGGCTTGGTCCAGGTCACCGGACCTCGGTGGCTTGCCATTCCGGCACGCATGTTTTGTACGGTTATTCGCGGCACGCCATTGTTGATTCAGCTGTATTTACTGTACTACGGGCTCGGAACACTGTTTCCTTTAATTCCCGAAATACGTGAGACATTCCTGTGGCCGTTGTTGCGTGATGCGTTTCCGTATGCCGTGCTGGCATTCTCGCTCAGCGTTGCTGGTTACGAAGGCGAAGTAATGCGTGGCGCTTTTAAAGGCGTGCCCAAAGGTGAGTTGGAAGCAGCACGCGCTTTTGGCATGAGCCGGTTTACCGTGCTCAGACGAATCTGGCTGCCGCGTGCTATTCAGAACGTGTTGCCAACGTTGGCGGGTGAATTCGTGTTAACGCTGAAATCCACACCGCTTGCCGGCGTCATCACAATTTTTGATGTGTATGGCGTGGGATCTATGGTGCGCCAGGAAACTTATCGTATCTACGAGCCTTTACTGCTGATAGCCGGTATCTATATTCTGCTTACCGGTGTCATTGTGCTGTTGTTTCGTTGGCTTGAAGGACGCGTGCCACGCCCTGTGTGAGATCGCACAGGGCCATGTAAAACTTAGCGCCCACGTATAAATTCAACGATACGTTGGC
Source organism: uncultured Granulosicoccus sp. (assembly GCA_938003775.1). Taxonomy (GTDB): domain Bacteria; phylum Pseudomonadota; class Gammaproteobacteria; order Granulosicoccales; family Granulosicoccaceae; genus Granulosicoccus. Next base: position 5,295 of record CALKXZ010000043.1, read on the forward strand.
AGGCATCGGTGAGCGCATCACCGTCTGTGCACAGGCCGATTCGAACGAGAAAGTGCCCGCCCGGTCCGAATCCATCGCAAGGCAGCACCGATACATCCTGGTCAGCCAGCAAGGCAACGGCAAATTGGTAAGCACTCATGCCCAGTGGTTCTACATCCAGCAGCACGAACATACCTTGACCCGGGTCAATGAGTTTGACAGGGTGAATGTTCACGAGCGCGGCCAATACCAGTACTCGTCTTTGTTGAAGCACTTGGCGAACCGTATTAGGTGTGGCGCTGGATTGCTCTATGGCCACAGTGGCAGCATCCTGAATGAACGGTGGGAGCCCGTAGTGCATGCATACCGACAAGTGACCCAAATGCGCTGCCAACGGTGCAGGCCCTATGGCCCAGCCGATTCGCCAACCGGTCATGCGGTGGGATTTGGACAGACTGCCAACGGTGATAAGAACCGATGCTGCTCCGGGTATCTGGTGTGGCAAATCAATGCAGTCAGCGGCCACTGTATCTATATAGACTGCATCCAAAATTAGCCATATCGCGTTCTCAACACAGGCCTGTACCACCCGTTCGAGCTGAGCGAGCGTGTATCGACTGCCCAGTGGGTTGTTGGGTGCATTGAGCACAATAACCCGAGTTTTAGGCGTAATAGCCGCTAATAGTTGGTCGATATCGAGCTGATAGTCGTTGTCCCGTTCAACCTGGACGGTCACCACATTGGGTCCTGGTGCACCGAATGTAGCGGCATAGGTGGTGTAAAACGGGGCCACTAATATGACCTCATCAGCGATATCCAGCAGAACTTGAGCCAGTGCAAATAATGCGTTTTGTGCACCAGCGAATATGGTGACATCGTCGGCGCCAACTGGTTGTCCTGTTAGTGTGTGATGGTACCGGGCGACCGCTGCGCGTAAGTGTGCCTCTCCACTGACATCCACATAGTGATGGCGGCCAGAGCGTAGGCTGTCAACGGCGGCATCTACGACGATCTCTGGCGTGGATTCATGGGTTTCCTGACCAATGCTAAGCATGGCGATCTGCTCGCCATTGGCCACCCGCTGCATGGCCCTGTTGTGAACAGCCCACGGGTCAATCGTTGTTGAATTATCGGCGCTTTCACTTTCTATGCGCTGCGTCAGTGTTGAAAACTTCATTGCTCAATTGTATCGCAATGACCCAGACAACTTGCTCGTGCCGCCATGCTTTATGAGTAATCGACGACCGAACACAAGCGCTGACAGGCGGGTGTGAGTATCATGGATAGTTGTGGCCCCATTGAGGATCTGTACCGTTGAATCATGACCCATTCTGACTTGCGACGAATTGTGCTGGTGGAAGACGAACCGGCACTTCGCGACAACTACACACTAGCGCTGAGCCAGGCGGGCTATGATGTGCGCAGCTTCAGTGCAGCGCAACCGGCTTTGGCTGCTATTAAACAACGCTTGCCGGATCTGGCCATCATTGATATTGGTCTGGGTCGCGACAGTGAGGCAGGCTTTGAGCTGTGCCGCTCGCTCAGAGAGCTCTCCGCACGGTTGCCCATTTTATTTTTGACAGCCAGAGACAGTGAACTGGACGTTATTTCTGGCTTACGACTGGGTGCCGATGATTATTTGACCAAGGACATTAGTCTGGCTCAGTTAGTCGCCCGTGTCAGTACCTTGCTGCGGCGTGTGGACGCGCTGAGTCAAGGCGACAATCACGACGCGGTCTATTCCGTTGGTCAGTTATCACTTAACGCGCCAAGACTGATGGCCAAGTGGCGTGAGCAATTTGTGGATCTGACCGTCACTGAATACTGGTTGGTCGATTGTTTGGCACGGCATGCGGGGCAGGTGCGCAGCCGACAACAACTGATGGATGCAGCCAATCTGGTGCTCGATGATCAAACCATTACCGCTCACATAAAACGTATACGCGCAAAATTTGTGACACTCGATGAGTCATTCACCGGTATTCAGACAGTGTACGGTCTGGGTTATCGCTGGATGGATAAGCTGCTGTACTGATCCACCATCACTGCATGGTTCAATCACTATGAAACTGCGATCACAGATGTTGCTGGCAGGTGCTTTGACATTGGCGGTGCCATGGGTCGGTTGGCAAAGTGTCAAGCAGCTGTACAGCGCGTTGCAGCAAACACGCATAGATGAACAAACCCTCAAGGTTGCCAATATGCGCCTGGCGTTGTCTGAATCACAAGCCGTGCGGCGCGCATTAATGATGGGTACGCAAAGCAGTGGTCAGAGTGACTGGTTTGCGGAAACATC
>CALKXZ010000044.1 GCA_938003775.1 uncultured Granulosicoccus sp.
CACGGGATGAGCAGTTTATTCGGCAACGAGCCACACTAGATGCATCCAATCAGTGTTCAAATAAACAGTCTTCAGGGATTCACCATTCAGACGATCAGCCTTCAGACAATCAATTATCGGACAATCAATCTTCAGTTAACCACCACTCGGGTAATCAATATTCAGAAAATCAAATAGAAACTTTACTGCGAAATAGCCGAGAGTCATTCGACTATGTGCGTCAGTTGTCACCAACGCGATTCCGCTTTCGAATTGTTGATTCGGGTGGGCGTGATATTCGAGGTATTACCTTGGCAGCCGGTGCACCGACAATACAGGATCGCCGACAATACCAGGCTAGATTAGTAACAGGCTAGATTAGTACCAGGCCAGTCGGAGTCATTTGGTAATCTTCACTCTATACTTATAGACAAACCGGCGTAGGGGCAATTCAATGAGAATATCGGCACTTAGCTGTCCTGATGCTGCCGAAATTCAAGAATACTATGGGGTGTTAGTAGTCATAGTATAGTGACAGCTTAAGATGCATCGGTTGTTTTGAACGCAACTACATCGAGTGCTCAACTGCAAGCAAGCTGCCATTTTGTAGAAGACTCACGATGACGGCTTTATCCACTTGTGTGCAATTTGATGGATCAAGCTTTATGTGTGATCGCGCACTGGACAACTGTATAGCAAGCCATCGGCTGCACTGATAATCGTTGGTATCAACAAACAGTTGCACAGTATCATCGCTAGAATCTGTTTCGTGCCAGAGAATCCGGCTGAACGGTGCGAGCTGCAACTCAGAACGGTCGAGTAAATCAATTAGGTCCTTTGGGTCGGTAAGCCTAGTTGGTTCAGCAAGCGTATTGTTAGGCTGATCTGTGCTTGGGGCTGCGTACGCGTCAATCGAGTTAGATTCGGTTAACAGCTGTCCCAATAGTTGGCGAATGCGCTGATCATCCAGTACCGTGTTCTCTTCCCAGATTTGCTTGAATTTTGCCACTGCACTGTCGGTGATTTCACCGGCTTTAGCCGGTTCCAGTGGTGGATCGCGGTAACGATCTGAAGGCATCGACTCACTGACCCGTTCAGCGATACGCATAACCAGATCAGCAATGGCCGGTGCTCTGAACCCCACCGACCAGGTTGTGCACTCATCACCACTGGCAATGCCGTGATGAGCAATGCCGGGCGGCAGATACAACATATCACCTGGCAACAATTCCCATGAATCTGTTGGCTGAAAGTCCTTAAGCACTTTTAAATCAGAATCGCTAATCAGTTGGTGACAAACGTGCGGGTCGCTGTTGATGGACCATCGACGTTTGCCACTGGCTTGCAATAGAAAAACATCATATTCGTCAATATGAGCACCGACTGATGCACCCACTGGCGCATAACTGACCATCAGATCATCTACTCGCCAGCTGGGCAGAAATAAAAACGGTTGCAGATAATCGCGCAGTTCCGGCAAATGCTTTTCAACGTCCGTCACCAGTAACGACCAGTCATTACCGGTAAGTTCATCGAAACGGCTCTCCTGAAACGGGCCGTATTCCAGCGAATAGTTGCCGTGCGTATCCAGTGTAATCAGACGGCCCGTGGTATCCGCTTCCAATGAAAGGCCTGCCAGTTCATCGGCCGGTAGTGGGGTTTTAAAATCCGGGAAAGCTTGTCTTATCAGCAGTGGCCGTTGCTGCCAATACTGGCTTAGGAACGCCTGCTCATCAATGCCATCAGGCCACTGAATTTGTGTGTAGGTCAAATCTTGCTGGCCAGTTTTTCAGCCAGACCGGTATAGGTTGCAGGCGTTAAAGATAGCAGGCGTTGTTTATCATCATCAGGAATAGCCAGTCCTTGGATGAATGCGCGCATAGCAGATTCATCCATGGTGTTGCCACGTGTTAATGCTTTGAGTGCTTCGTAGGCATCGGGTACATCGTGCCTACGCATAACCGTTTGTACAGGCTCTGCCAATACCTCCCAAGCATTGTCCAGATCTGCCGCCAGCGCGGCTTCATTGACACTCAGTTTGCCAAGGCCCTTGAGTAACGAGGCAACCGCAATCTCGGTGTAACCAGCGCCTACGCCAAGGTTGCGCAGAACAGTAGAATCTGTCAGGTCGCGTTGCCATCGGGAAATAGGCAACTTACGGCTCAAATGATCGAACACTGCATTGGCCAAGCCAAGATTACCCTCAGCGTTTTCAAAATCAATGGGGTTGACCTTGTGCGGCATCGTGGAAGAGCCAATTTCGCCCGTCACAGGTTTTTGTTTCAGATACCCTAACGATATATAACCCCAACAGTCACGACACAGGTCGATGAGCGTGACATTAAATCGGGCGATGGCATCAAACAATTCAGCCACACAGTCATGTGGTTCTATTTGCGTGGTGTATGGATTGAATTCCAGCCCGAGATCAGTGACAAAAGTTTGCGCGAATGCAGGCCAGTCGACATCAGGATAGGCGCTGGTGTGTGCATTGTAATTACCGACCGCGCCGTTAATCTTGCCCAGCAAAACAACATCGCTGATGGTATCGCGCTGGCGCCGCAAACGGGCGACTACATTGGCGAACTCCTTGCCCAATGTGGTAGGGCTGGCTGTCTGACCATGGGTGCGGCTAAGTAGTGGCACGCTGGCATTGTCATGGGCCAGTTGCGTTAATGCTGCAATCAGTGAATCGCAGGCAGGCAACAACACGTCCTGACGATAACGCTGCAACATGCAGCCGTATGCCAGGTTATTGATATCCTCCGAGGTACAGGCAAAGTGTACGAATTCGCATTTTTCGTGAAGTGCCTGCCAAGCCTTTAACTGATCCTTAATGAAATACTCAACGGCTTTAACATCGTGATTGGTGGTGCGTTCGATATGCTTAATGGCTGCACCATCATCATGACTGATTTCACCTATCGCCAGCAGTGCTTCCCGCTCGGCTTGTGTGGGTGTTGGTAGTTCTGGAATGGCCTGATTATCGGCTAATGCCAGAAACCATCGCACCTCGACCCGCACCCGTTCTCGGATAAGCGCGAATTCGCTAAAACAATCCCGAAGTTTGATGGTTCGCGCAGCGTAGCGGCCATCGATAGGAGATACCGCAGTGAGTTCGTTCAGAGACACTATGTTCAGGAAAGGTTAATTGGTAGGCGCGATTGGATTCGAACCAACGACCCCCACCATGTCAAGGTGATGCTCTAACCAACTGAGCTACGCGCCTGCCGTTGGCGCCCAGACGACTGGAAGCCCAGACATCGCAAGAATCTGCCCGGATTCAACGAATCCGCTAGGAAGGGTTACCACGATCGCCTCATGGAGAAGGCTAGAATGGCACAGGAAATGGTCTCCCAGGGTTACCAGATTGATGA
>CALKXZ010000045.1 GCA_938003775.1 uncultured Granulosicoccus sp.
ATCAAGAACGAGATGCTGGATGGTGTCGAAGGCGGCTACACCAAGGGGCCCGATGGCGCGCAAACCTCGATTTTCGAGCGCAGACTGCCAATCGCTGTTGCCCGTTGTTGCCTACTGCTGGGGCACGCCAGTACACCTAGAAGCACACGCTCAGTACAAGATGGTGCGGTGATTTACTCCCTGAACACTGTAACGATGCCACAGCGCTAGCCATGTCGAAGAACAAGCAGCAATACCAATGCACAGCCTGCGGTTCGTTATCGTCGAAGTGGAGCGGTCAATGTGTCGATTGCTCCGAGTGGAATACCCTGGTTGAATCACTCGTACCGGTCAGTAGCACAAGCTCGGCAGCAGCGTCTGCTACCAATGCACGTTACGGCGGCTATGCCGGTGGTAGCGGTATTACGAACGCCTCTGATGTGACCCTGATTGAGCAAGCCAGAATCGGTACAAGCTTGTCTGAGTTAGATCGCGTACTGGGCGGAGGATTGGTTTCAGGATCAGTGACGCTGTTAGGTGGCGACCCAGGCATCGGCAAGTCTACATTGCTGATCCAGTGTCTGGCGCACCTGAGCCAGCAGCACCGGGTGTTGTATATCACTGGCGAGGAATCCTTACAGCAGATTACCCTGCGCGCGCGCCGACTGAACTTACCCGAGGACAAGCTGCGCCTGCTGGCAGAAACACAAGTGGAAGCGATACTGGCTCATGCCAACACTGAAAAACCGCAAATCATTGTCATCGATTCGATTCAGACCATGTACACCGAATTACTCAGCTCAGCACCAGGCTCTGTGGCTCAGGTACGAGAGAGTGCCGCTCGCCTGGTGCGTTACGCCAAACAGACCGATACCTCCATATTTTTAGTGGGTCATGTCACCAAGGAAGGCGCGCTGGCAGGCCCTCGAGTGTTGGAGCACATGGTCGATACTGTGCTGTATTTCGAGGGCGACCCCGGTAGCCGTTACCGGGTAATACGCGCCGTCAAGAATCGCTTTGGTGCTGTCAATGAGCTTGGCGTATTTGCCATGGATGAATCCGGGCTCAAGGCTGTTAAGAACCCTTCCGCAATATTCCTATCCAGACACCCCGAACCTGTCAGCGGTAGCGTCATCATGGTTACCCGAGAAGGCACGCGCCCTATGCTCGTAGAAGCCCAGGCGCTGGTTGATACCAGTCACTCAGGTAGCCCGCGCCGGGTCTCACTAGGTCTTGAACAGAACCGCTTGTCGATGCTATTGGCGGTGATGCACCGGCACGCTGGCATTGCCATGTTCGACCAGGATGTGTACGTCAATGTTGTGGGTGGTGTTCGCATATCGGAAACAGCCGCTGATCTGCCTGTGTTACTGGCCGCGTTATCTTCGTTTCGCACACGCCCGTTACCCAGCGACCTAGTCGTCTTTGGCGAAGTTGGGTTGGCAGGCGAGGTACGTCCAGTGGCTAACGGCGAGGAGCGGCTGCAGGAATCAGCCAAACAAGGGTTTAAACGCGCTATTGTGCCGCGCGGCAACGCACCGAGAAAAGCGATAAAAGGGTTGCGGGTTGATGGTATCAACCGGCTGCACGAGGCGTTAGATCTGCTGGATTAACAACGTCACTGATGGTTTGTGAAGCGCTTAACCTGTCAGTTACGCACGCAAACCCATAAGCGTCAACCAACACTGTTGCGCTGCCGTACCCAACAGATGACTCCATTCCCGTAAACTACCGGTTCCAACGGCGAGACTATTCCACGTGCCTCAGAAAACACGAAAAATACCCAAATCCACAAAATTTGAGGATGCCCTGAGTGAACTGGAAACATTGGTCGAGTCGCTGGAGAACGGTGAGCAGTCGCTAGAGATGTCGCTGGAGCAATTCGAGCGAGGAGTCAGCCTGTCGCGATTTTGCCAGCAAAGCCTCACCGAGGCTGAACAAAAGGTAAAAATCTTGATGGACGATAACGGCGACACCGAGCAAGCACTGAGCGATTTTGAACCCGAGCATTCAGCCTGATCGCCATGTATAGCCAACCTGTAAACGACACCGCTGGCGAACTGTTCGAAGAGACACTCAAGCGTTATCAGGGCCGAGTTGACAAAGCGCTGTTAGCTCACCTGCCCAGTATTCAGAACAGCAGCACACAATTACCCTCAGCCATGCGCTATGCCGTCACCAATGGCGGTAAACGGGTTCGACCCGTGCTGGCCTATGCCACTGGCCGCGCATTGGGCTTGTCACTGGAGCGTCTGGATGTACCAGCCTGCTCTGTTGAAATGCTGCACGCCTATTCGCTGGTACACGATGATCTACCCGCCATGGATGATGATGACTTGCGGCGCGGTAAACCCACATGCCACAAGGCCTTTGACGAGGCGACAGCTATTCTGGCAGGCGATGCATTGCAGGCACTGGCCTTTACTGTACTGGCGTTGAATCGTGATCCCGAACTGTCAGATTCGGTCAAGATACGTATGGTGGAAATTCTCGGTGAAGCCAGTGGCGCAGCGGGTATGGCTGCAGGACAAGCCATCGATTTAGAATCAGTGGGCCAAACATTGACGTTGGCAGAGCTGGAAAACATGCATAACCACAAAACCGGCGCACTGATCAAAGCCAGTGTGCTATTACCAGCTGTCATGGCGCACCCGGCTGAGCCTGATTTGCTAAGCCGGCTTGAGCGCTATGCAGGTGCCGTTGGGCTATGCTTCCAAATTGTAGACGACATACTCGATATCGTGAGCGACACACAGACGCTTGGAAAGACCCAGGGTGCAGATATTGCACTTAATAAACCCACCTACCCGGCACTATTGGGACTCGATGGCGCTCGCGCGCACGCGCAGAACATGCACCAGGGTGCACTGTCACATATTGAAGGATTAGGACGCGATTTTGATGAACTGCGCCTGCTGTCTGCCTACATTGTCGAGCGCACCTTCTGAAACGTGTCACGCCGTTTACAATACTCGGGTTGTCAACGCATACAGACAACGGCGATAATCGTCGGCCAAATCCAGATTACTGGAGCCAAAGCTAGACCGTGATTC
>CALKXZ010000046.1 GCA_938003775.1 uncultured Granulosicoccus sp.
TTTTCACCAGAGCTGGCCGACTTAACTCTCTATGTTATTTCCGTGTGCCAAGGCGATGACATTCCGCGCAAAGGCGGGCCAGCGATCACTCGATCCGATCTACTGATTATCAATAAGAGTGACTTGGCTCCGCATGTTGAAGCGGACCTGACATCCATGAAACACGATGCGGATCTTGCCAGGCCTGACAAGGCAACCGTTTTTACCGATATGAAGCGCGGCGATGGCCTGACCCAGGTTGTTCAATTCCTGGTTGAGCAAGGTGGATTGTAGAATTTAAACGCGCATTACATTCAGAGGTGATTCAACCGCATTAACTGGCAATACAGCGCTTGATGGCTGTCCACATTCCTAGAAAATGAATCATGAATAGCGGAACCACCCCACATTACGGGCATCCACAACCTGTAGGCGCTGCCTGGCTTTAGTACAGTGCGTGGGGAGGAGATCCTATTCATGAAAACCGTCGTTAAAACAGCATCCATTTCAGCGGTGACATTTCTGCTGATCAGTATTCCAGCCGTTGCTACGGCCAATCAGTGTGGTGCCATCTCACCATTGCTCAACTCGTTGGGTGATGACTATTTTCATGTCGATACGTATTCAAACAGCTCCACAAGTCAGCACACCCATTCGATAGTGTCTGAACACCCAGTTATCTCTCGCCTACGAACGGCGAACTATAAATCCGGCACCGGCACGCGCACACAATGCGTGGGTTCTGGAAATGCAGTCGTGGCTAGAACGTCCACTGTTGAATTAAAAGATATTCGCGTTGGCAAAGAACGGTTGGGTAAGCAACATCTTGACCACAATACGCTACTCAAAGCCTACGAATACGATGAATCTCAGCGCCGCCTACGATCACAAACGATTGCTATTCCAGCTACTGCCTCACAATGGCTCGACACAGGTGTCACGCCGGACACAATACAATCAAATACACGCAGGCGACAGGGTACAGAACTGGGTTCTATTTTTCGAGAAACTGCGCTAAGCGCAACACACACCGAGCAAGCATTAGTTATTCACCAATCAGTTTATGTCAATGGAACGCTGGCAGAATGGGTGACTTGGCGGCTCGTCGAATAATCAGGATTTAAGTTTATAACCGGTTTTAAACATAACCCACACGGTGAACAGGCAGGTGACCAAAAACGCTGAAATCATGATCAAGCTGACCGTTACGCTGACATCCGAGACTTCAAAAAAACTCCAGCGAAAACCACTGATCAGATACAGAACCGGGTTCAATAGCGTCACTTTTTGCCAGAACTCCGGCAGCATGCTCACTGAATAGAAGCTGCCACCCAGAAACACCAATGGTGTAATCACCAGCAACGGAATAAGCTGTAATTTTTCGAAATTATCGGCCCATAAACCGATAATAAAACCAAACAAACTAAAGGAGATACAGGTCGCTAGAAGAAAGAAGACCATCCAAAATGGATGTGCTATTCGCAGTTCAACAAAAAAAGAGGCTGTGACGAGAATTATAGCCCCGATAATCAGTGACTTGGTTGCAGCGGCTCCCACATATCCCAAAATAATTTCGAAAAACGAGATCGGTGCAGACATGATTTCGTAGACGGTACCGGTAAACTTAGGAAAAAATATTCCAAACGATGCATTGGAAATACTCTGTGTAAGCAGCGAGAGCATGATCAAACCAGGTACGATAAACGAACCGTATTCCACACCTTCAACAGCCTGTATGCGTGAGCCAATCGCTGAGCCAAAGACAACGAAATACAGTACGGTGGATATAACCGGTGACGCAATACTCTGCATCAAGGTTTTGCGCGTTCGACGCATCTCATTAAAGTAGATGGCCTTAATGGCTTCAACGTTCATTATCGTTATGCACCAGATTAACAAATATGTCTTCCAGAGAACTCTGGCTCGTATTCAAGTCCTTCAGCCCTAACCCAGCGTCGCCCATGGCCTGTAGTAAGGCTGTAATGCCGGTACGTTCACTCTGTGTGTCAAACGTGTAGGTCAGCCGGTTTCCGTCGTCTGACAACTCCAGACTAAACGAGTCTAAGGTGGCCGGAATCTCAGTTATTGGCGTGCGTAGATCAACCAGCAACTGCTTACTGCCCAGAGAACTCATCAGATTTTGCTTATCATCAATAACCAGTAGTCGACCGTCGCTGATCACCCCCACCCTGTCCGCTATCTCTTCGGCCTCTTCAATATAGTGTGTCGTGAGAATGATGGTTACGCCATCTTGTCGCAATTTTTCCACCAATGCCCACATATCCTTGCGAAGCTCCACATCGACACCGGCAGATGGCTCATCTAAAAAAAGCACTCTGGGCTCATGCGCCAGCGCCTTGGCAATTAGCACGCGCCGCTTCATACCACCGGACAGGCGGTTGACCGGCGAGTCTTTTTTGTCCATCAGCGACAAATCGCTGAGCAACTTATCGAGCTTGGCATTATCGGGAGGCATACCGAACAGGCCGCGGCTAAAGCGTATGGTGTCGATAACGACATCGAATGCGCCCAGAGTGAGCTCCTGAGGCACGAGCCCAATAAGTTTTCGCGTTTGCCGGTATTGCTTGATAATGTCATAGCCGCCGACGGTGACGGCACCGGAGGTTGGCTTGACAAGACCGCAAATCGTGGAAATTAGGGTGGTCTTACCTGCACCATTGGGCCCCAACAGTGCCAGGATTTCGCCCTCACGAATATCCAGATCGATACTTTTCAGAGCCTGGACGCCACCGCTGTATGTTTTTATCAGTCCGTTGACCGAGATGATGGGAGTGTCTTATAAAACCTACGGAAAATCTAGAGAATATTATACACTTGTAAAAAAGGAAGATTAT
>CALKXZ010000047.1 GCA_938003775.1 uncultured Granulosicoccus sp.
ACAGTAGCCTGCAGGCGCAGCCGGGTGATGAACCTCGGCCGGTATTTTCCTACCTGGGCAGTACCGATGATCACCCCGCTCAAGTGCATTGTCATATAACGGAAACCAATGAACGTACGCATGCCATTATCCAGGGTGCGCTGCACCGTTCACCCTTGTTTTCAGGGGACATCGAAGGGGTGGGTCCTCGCTATTGCCCGTCGATTGAAGACAAGGTTGTGCGTTTTGCTGACAAGAATTCACACCAAATATTCATTGAACCTGAAGGGTTGAGCACGCACGAGGTTTACCCGAACGGCATTTCAACCAGCCTGCCTTTTGATGTGCAGATTGATTATGTTCAATCAATTCGTGGGTTTAAAAATGCGCACATTACACGGCCGGGATACGCAATTGAATACGATTTTTTTGATCCACGCGGGCTCCGTGCATCGCTGGAAACCAAAACCGTTGGCGGCTTATTTTTTGCCGGTCAGATCAATGGAACAACGGGGTATGAAGAGGCGGCAGCACAAGGTTTAATGGCTGGCTTGAATGCGGCCCGTCAAGTCAGCGATCTGGAACCCTGGACGCCACGTCGTGACGAAGCCTATATCGGTGTATTAATCGACGATTTAATCACGCGAGGCACCCGCGAGCCTTATCGCATGTTTACCAGCCGCGCCGAATACCGTTTAAAACTGCGAGAAGACAACGCCGACTTAAGACTCACCGCTATCGGTCGTGACATGAAGTTGGTGGACGATAAACGCTGGTCTGCTTTTTGTGCCAAATCAGAGGCGGTAGATGCATTAAAGCTGCGCATTCAGTCATTGTGGGTGCGTCCTGATACACCACAGTCGAAAAGCCTTGCCGATGCCACGGGTATGCGTTTTCCCCGAGAGAAGAGGCTGGCGGACTTGTTAAAGATGCCTGAAATATCACTGCAGACCCTGCTGGACATAGTAACCCCCGATTCGACAGACGAATTGCCTCAGGTCGTGGAGCAGGTAGAAATTCAGGGCAAATACGCTGGCTATTTGGATCGCCAGCAGGCGGATATCGACAAGAGCGTGAGCCAGCAGAAAATTCGCCTGCCCGAGTCTTTGGATTACGCTGAGGTGGTTGGATTGTCCAACGAGGTTCGGCAGAAATTTTCTGAACACCGTCCTGGTACGATTGGCCAGGCGTCTCGACTATCAGGTGTAACGCCCGCGGCTATCTCCCTGTTACTCGTGCATCTGAAAAAGCAGTCGTTAAAAAAGAGTGCCTAAGCATTGAAGACCGGTGCCGGTCTGCCAGATCGTCTTAAGCGGGGCCTGGAAGTGTTGACCAGTGCTGGTATGCCACCCGTCTGTGCTCCGGCGCAAGACCAACTGCTGGCACTGCTGGACTTGTTACACAAATGGAATCGGGTTTACAACCTGACTGCGGTGCGTGATAAGTCCAAAATGGTCGAGCGGCATCTACTGGACAGCTTGGTAATGAGTCGGTGGTTACCGGCATCGCGTACCACAAGCGCGCCAAACATCATAGCCGCCGCCTGTGCCGCATCCGGCAATTCTGCGGCGACTATGAACGACGGTACCGGTGCGTCTCCGACCACTAACGCATCTACGGCTATTTTCGATGTCATGGATATTGGTACTGGCGCTGGCTTGCCCGTATTACCGCTGGCTATTGTGCGCCCGGATCTGTCTTTTCTGTCGATTGAGTCCAACGGCAAGAAAACCCGGTTTCAGCAGCAAGTGTTACTGGAGCTGGGAATCAACAATGTGCGCGTAGCACAGCAACGAGTGGAGAGCGTTCAGGCACAGGCGCATACGGTCCTGGCTCGAGCGTTTACTGCACCAGCTGACTTTTTACGCATCGCAGAATCGCTGTGCGTTGATCAAGGTACTGTATTGGTGATGTTGGGGCAGGCCGAAAAACTACCCACAACGGTTGCGCCAAACTATGAATTGATTGAACTGGTTGCAGTTGATGTGCCTGGCACAGAATCAGCTCGCCACGTGGCGCTCTGTCGGCGACAGGTCGGATAATGGATTACACTCATGGAATGAGCCGTATTATCGCCATAGCCAACCAAAAGGGTGGAGTAGGAAAAACCACAACGACGGTTAATCTGTCAGCCGCACTTGCCAGTATGCAAAAGCGCGTCATGCTGATTGATCTGGACCCGCAGGGCAATGCCACCATGGGATGTGGCATCGATAAACACGAGGTCGAACAAGGCATTTTTGAAGTACTGGTTGATGGTATGTCCATCAGCGATGCCGCCCAGACGTCCCCAGAAAATCATTGTGATGTATTGCCGGCCAATGCTGATCTGACGGCGGCCGAGGTCGAATTAATGGGCATGGAGCAGCGTGAGCAACGTTTGCATCGGGCGTTACAAAGCGCCAAGGCTGGTTACGACTACATTCTTATCGATTGCCCACCGTCGCTGAACATTCTGACCCTCAACGCATTTGTTGCCGCCGATAGTGTGTTAGTCCCGGTGCAGTGTGAGTACTACGCATTGGAAGGTCTCTCGGCGCTGTTAGAAACCATTGAGGGTGTTCGCGAAAGCGTTAACCCCGATCTGGCCATTGAAGGCATCTTGCGCACCATGTATGACGGTCGTAACAGACTCGGGGCCGAGGTCTCTGCCCAACTGATGGAGCATTTTGGGGAACAGGTTTTTCGTACGGTTGTGCCGCGCAACGTCCGTTTGGCCGAAGCACCTAGCCACGGTATCTCAATCATGCAATACGACCGTACATCACGCGGTGCACTGGCCTATTTGGCTCTAGCAGGGGAAATTCTTAGGCAAAGGGCCCGTGCTGAAGGAGCCACTGCTCAAGACGCCTCGCCACCGCCACCCAATACGGCGTTAACACAGCCAGATGGGACATCGGCCAGCCAATCTGTTGACTCGCACGCAGCGACACCGGATAAACCGGCCACACCCATCACCAGTGAACAGACTGACGGCCAGAAAGCGGATGCGCAAGAGATTGTTGCATCGATGCCTGACGGCTCGTCTGGGCAGATCACGGACGAGACTATTCAAGCCACGACGGAGGAGGCAATAAACTCGACAAAACAGGCGGCCTTAGCCCCTGATAGAGAACACGCAGATGGCTAAACGACCTCGAATGGGACGTAATCTCAATGCCTTATTAGGCAGTTCAGCCAGAGAACGCTCTGCTGCGCCTTCCGATAGAGCTGAGGCTTCGCCCAAGATTGCATCGGCTGCCAGACCCAGCGCCGCATCGGACACAGCTGTTGCCAATGACCCCGTTAAAACTGCTGATGAAGCCGACAGACCGGCAGATACGGTGCCGGCTCAATCGGCTGCTGCCAACGAACCGTCGAAACCCTCAGAGCCAGGCAACGTCACTCATTTAGCCTCGGTTAGCGCAGGCATTCAAACTGACCCGGTATCGTCGCTTAACTCGTCAACCCCATCCGACAATGCACACCTGGCAGAGTCTGCAGAAGATTCACAAGCGGACACGACCGATGGATTTAACGACCGATTACGCATGATAGGTGTGGATCAGATTCGGCGCGGCACCTACCAGCCACGACGCTTGTTTGATCAGGCGTTGTTGCAGGAGCTGGCTGATTCAATCAAGGCTCAGGGAATGATCCAGCCGATTATCGTGCGACCTTTCGCCGGGGCTTTTGAGCTGGTTGCCGGTGAGCGGCGCTGGCGAGCGGCACAACTGGCCGGGATCACTGAATTGCCGGCCATTGTGCGCGAGATGGAAGATCAGTCCGTTGCAGCGGTCTCGATCATCGAAAACATCCAGCGCAAGGATTTGAACCCGTTAGAAGAGGCTGCTGCGTTCGAGCGGTTATGCGACGAGTTTGGCATGACGCACAAAGCGGTAGCTGAGGCTGTTGGCCGATCTCGTGTCTCGGTCACCAACCTGCTGCGACTGTTAGAGCTGCATGACGAGGTTAAGCTGTTAGTGGATCGTGGTGAGCTGGACATGGGCCATGCCAGGGCGATACTTGGTGCGCCGAAAGAGCGCCAATTTGACATTGCCAAGCGAGCCATAAAGGAGGGGATGACCGTCAGATCGGTGGAAAAACTGGTTCGCGAGATCAACCAGACTGGTTCTGGTGAGCCTGAGAAAGCGCCCCAAGCCATTGACCCGGACATTGAGCGATTGAGTCAGAAACTTGGCGAAACCCTGGGCGCGGCTGTGCGCATCCAGCATCGCGATAATGGCGCTGGCAAACTAGAGATTCGTTATTCATCGGTTTCCGAGCTGCAAGGCATTCTGGCGCACATTAAGTAACTTGATACACGCCACGGAACAGGCGATGTGATTAAAAATTGGCCGGTTAACGTTCTTAGAGTGAAAAAACGCTGCTATACTCCCGCTGCTCAAAACCGGTCATTTGGCTGATCCAGCCAGTGTCTTTTACGAATGAACATCTTAAGGCGTCGTTATGCGGCAGGCTGAACAACGTTTACGCGTTATCAAGCTGTTGCTGATAGGGCAGCTATTGGGTGCGTTATTAGTGGGGGTGGCAGGTTTTGCGTGGGGTCGGGAAGCAGCGCTGGGAGCTATGCTCGGTGGCGTTATTGTCTGGCTCCCAAATTGTTATTTTGCTTTTCGGGCTTTTAAATACCGAGGAGCAAGGGCTGCAAGATTAATAGTGCGGTCCTTTTATGCGGGTGCAGCGGGCAAGATGTTCCTCACCGCAGGGTTGTTTACGTTGGTGTTCGTTAATTTAAGGCCGCTGAACGCACCCGCAGTATTTATCGGGTTTGTGGTAGTCCAAAGTCTTAGTTGGGTGGTACCACTGATTGTTGGGCGGTACGAGACGAACGAGCAGTAACCTGTGCCTTGAATCGGCAGTTTGATTCATGGTGGCTCAGGCGTCAGTTAAGTTGTAGTTGAGTATACCAGTAGCCGTTACAGGCTTCAGTTCAGAGCTAAGCGTTGAGATCATGGCCAGCAGTCACGCACCGACAACGACCGAATACATTCAGCATCACCTACAGAATCTGGTAGTGGGGTTTCATCCCGAAAACGGATTCGGCATTGCGCATGGTGCTAAAGAAGCAGCCGAGATGGGTTTCTGGGCACTGCACCTGGATTCCATGTTCTGGTCCATTGCGTTAGGTGCTTTGTTTATCTGGATATTCAAGAGCGCTGCTGAGAAAGCAACCTCTGGGGTTCCGGGTGGCCTACAAAATTTTGTTGAAATGATTGTCGAATTTGTCGATGGCAATGTTCGCGAAACGTTTCACGCCAAAAGCGAAGTGGTCGCGCCATTGGCATTGACCATTTTTGTATGGGTGTTTCTGATGAACCTGATGGATCTGATACCTGTCGATCTAATCCCGCGCATGACAGAAGCCGTTGGCATTCCGTACATGAAGGTGGTTCCCAGCACTGACGTTAATATTACATTGGGCTTGTCCCTGTCGGTGTTCGCCCTAATGATCTATTACAGCTTCAAGGTGAAAGGTGCAGGTGGCTTCTTTAAGGAGCTGGCTTTTCAGCCGTTCAACAGCCCCAATATCTTCGTCCAGCTAATTTTTGTACCGATTAACCTGTTGCTCGAAGGTGTGGCGTTACTGGCGAAGCCTATTTCGCTAGCGTTACGATTGTTCGGCAACATGTACGCCGGAGAGCTCATCTTTATCCTGATAGCTCTGTTGCCATTTTATGCTCAATGGTTGTTGTCCGTTCCATGGGCAATCTTCCATATTCTTGTCATCACATTGCAGGCATTCATATTCATGATGCTGACCATCGTGTACATGAGCATGGCGCACGAAAGTCACTAGTTTGGTGTTGTTTTTCGCCGTCGTAATGCAGAAAAGATTTATCTCAAGTTTTTATCCTTACGTTGTAATCATCAATAACCGTTTTTATATTTGGAGTTTGTCATGGAAATTGTAGTTGGCCTTACCGCTATCGCTGTATCTCTTCTGATTGGTCTTGGCGCTCTGGGCACCGCAATTGGGTTCGGTCTGCTGGGTGGTCGTTTTCTCGAAGGTGCTGCTCGCCAGCCAGAGATGACTCCCATGTTGCAGGTTAAGATGTTTATCGTTGCGGGTCTGCTCGATGCGGTTCCCATGATCGGTGTGGGTATCGGCTTATTCTTCACTTTCGCTAACCCCTTCATCAGCCAGGTTGCCGGTTAATCAACTGGACTGCCAACTTGTATCCCATCAAGGGTCATAAGACCGGAGAGCAAACGTGAACCTGAATCTCACATTACTAGGTCAGGCCATCTCGTTCGCGATCTTCGTCATCTTCTGCATGAAGTACGTGTGGCCGCCTATCATGGGCGCCTTACGCGAACGACAAGCCAAGATTGCGGAGAGCCTTGCGGCGGCCGAACAGGGCGCCCAAAGACGCGAAGAGGCTGAGGCCGAAATTGCCACTATGCTGCAAGACGCGAAAGCGCAGGCTGCAGAAATTGTGGCAGCCGCACAGAAACGTGCCAACGAAATGGTTGAAGACTCCAAGTCAACAGCTCGAACCGAAGGTGAGCGACTGTTAGCAGCTGCACAATCAGAAATCGAGCAGGAAGTCATCGGTGCGCGTGAAAGTCTGCGCAAACAGGTGGGCTCTATAGCCATCGACGGTGCACGCAAAATCCTGGGTTCTGAGGTGTCTGCAGATGCCCATTCGAAGGTCATCGACGACTTGGTAGGCCAGATTTAGCCATGGCTGATTTCACAACAGCTGCGCGACCCTACGCTAAGGCGGTGTTCGAACTGGCTCAAGAACAAGGCCAGTTCGATGCGTGGTCAGGCCGACTGGAATTCTGGTCGGCGCTGGTTGGCAATCCTGAAATGTCCCAACGTCTTGATACGCCTGGCCTAACACATCAGGAAAAAGCGGGTCTGATTGAAGCTGTCGCTGGCGATGAGATGGATGACAACAGCCGCAATTTTGTGCGTTTATTGGCTGAAAACAATCGATTGGCCTTGCTGCCCGATATACACGGCATTTTCGAAGATCTCCGTGCTGCGGCAGAGGGTGAAATTGAGGCGACTGTGACGTCAGCATTCGAATTAACGGATGACCAACGTAACAAGATGGCCGACGCTTTGTCCAAGCGTTTAGAGCGCAAGGTACGTATCGTCAATATCGTTGATAAGGACCTGATTGGTGGTGCGGTTATACGCGCTGGTGATCTGGTCATTGATGGCTCGCTCAAGGGGCGGGTTGAGAACATGGAGCGTGCCGTCGCTAGTTGACGACGCGCTTGCGCAATGCCTGATAGGTAATGCAAGAATTTGACTGGCCTGCAGAGAAGAATTTTCCAGACCAGGTCGGTACTACAGTTTCCAGAGGATTGAAGTCATGCAACTGAACCCATCCGAAATCAGCGAGCTGATCAAACAGCGGATTGGCAATTTCGAAGCGTCTGCCGACGCACGCACAGAAGGCACTATTGTCAGCCTGAACGACGGTATCGTTAAGATCCACGGTCTAACAGACGCCATGTCTGGCGAGATGATTAAATTCAACAACGACCTGTACGGTCTGGCGTTGAACCTTGAACGCGACTCTGTAGGCGCGGTAGTACTGGGTGACTACGAAGAACTGTCAGAAGGTGACAAGGTTCAATGCACTGGCCGAATCCTTGAGGTGCCGGTAGGTCCCGAGCTGCTGGGTCGGGTGGTTAACTCGCTGGGTGAGCCGATTGACGGTAAAGGTCCAGTTGAAACCAAAATGACCTCTCCTATCGAGCGCGTTGCGCCAGGTGTTATCGAGCGGCAATCGGTCGACCAACCGGTTCAGACGGGTTTAAAAGCGATCGATGCCATGGTGCCAGTGGGTCGCGGTCAACGGGAGCTGATCATCGGCGACCGTCAGACAGGTAAGACCGCGGTCGCGGTGGACGCCATCATCAACCAAAAAGGCACGGGCATTAAGTGCGTATACGTGGCTATCGGTCAAAAGCAATCCACCATTGCCAATGTGGTGAGCAAGCTTGAAGAGCACGGTGCTATGGAGAACACCATAGTTGTCGCGGCGGGCGCATCTGACTCTGCGGCCATGCAGTACATTGCGCCGTATTCCGGTTGTTCCATGGGAGAATACTTCCTGGACCGCGGTGAAGACGCCCTGATTGTTTATGACGATCTGACCAAACAGGCCTGGGCTTACCGTCAAGTATCATTGTTGTTGCGTCGTCCTCCAGGTCGTGAAGCGTACCCTGGTGACGTGTTTTATTTGCATTCACGTTTGCTAGAGCGAGCGTGTCGTGTCAATGCCGAGTACGTGGAGAAATTCACTAATGGCGAAGTCAAGGGTAAGACTGGTTCACTGACCGCACTGCCTATTATTGAAACTCAAGCCGGTGATGTGTCTGCGTTTGTACCGACTAACGTTATATCGATTACTGACGGTCAGATCTTTCTAGAAACCGATCTGTTCAATGCGGGTATCCGACCAGCGATCAACGCCGGTTTGTCGGTATCACGTGTTGGTGGTGCAGCTCAGACCAAAATTATCAAGAAGCTTGGTGGTGGCGTGCGTCTGGCATTGGCTCAGTATCGTGAATTGGCGGCATTCGCTCAGTTTGCCTCGGATCTGGATGAAACAACGCGTAAGCAGTTAGAACGCGGACAACGCGTGACAGAATTGATGAAGCAGAAGCAGTACGCACCGTTGTCCGTGTCTGAGATGGGTGTGTCGCTGTTTGCGGCCAATGAAGGCTTTCTCGATGATGTCGACGTTAATAAAATTGTCAGTTTTGAAGAAGGCCTGCACGCTCATTTTCGCAGCAACCACCAGGATCTACTGGATCAAGTAGAACAAAGTGGCGATTGGAACGAGAATATTGAAGCGGCGTTCAAAAAAGGCCTCGAAGCCTACAAGGCAAACGGAAGCTGGTAACCCGGGCGCATTGGCATTAGCTGAGAGAGACTGATATGGCTTCAGGCAAGGAAATACGCACGCAGATCAAGAGTATTCAGAATACTCAAAAGATCACCAAAGCCATGGAAATGGTGGCGGCGTCGAAAATGCGTAAGGCGCAGGATCGAATGCGTGCAAATCGTCCGTATGCGCAGAAGATGCGTAGTGTGATCGGCCATGTGGCATCGGCCAATGTCGAGTATCACCACCCGTATCTGGTGAACCGACCCGAAGTCACCCGGGTTGGTTATATCGTTGTATCCACCGACCGAGGCTTGTGCGGTGGTCTGAACACCAATGCGTTCAAAGCTGCCGTGAGCTCTATGCGCAAATGGTCAGAACAAGGTGCAGAAGTTGACATCGTCACCATTGGCAAAAAAGCTGCGCAGTTTTTTGGTCGTGTGGGTGGCAACATTGTTGGCACTGTTGCCGATCTGGGCGATTCGCCAGAAATGGCTGACCTCATCGGCTCTGTGCGCATCATGCTCGATGCCTACGACGAAGGTCGAATCGATCGGTTGTTTGTGGTCGAAAATCAGTTCGTGAATACCATGACTCAATCGCCAATGGTGACGCAATTGCTGCCAGCGGCGGCCGATAGTGATGAACAACTACAGCATCATTGGGATTACATCTACGAGCCTGATGCTAAGGACGTTGTCGATCATTTGATGGTGCGCTACATAGAATCACTCGTCTATCAGGCCGTTGTCGAAAACGTTGCCTGTGAAATGTCAGCCCGGATGATCGCAATGAAGAGCGCGACGGATAACGCCGGTGAGCTGATCAGTGAGCTGCAGCTGGTGTACAACAAGGCGCGTCAGGCAGCAATAACACAAGAGATTTCCGAGATCGTCGGCGGCGCGGCTGCCGTCTAGATCCGACCACAGAATAAACTACAGGCGGGACACAACACATGAGTACAGGAACAATTGTCGAAATCATCGGTGCGGTTGTTGATGTGGAATTTCCACGCAATGCCGTACCAAAGACCTACGATGCATTAAATGTTGCAGATAGCGAAACTGTGCTGGAAGTTCAGGGCCAGTTGGGTGATGGTGTCGTTCGAACTATTGCTATGGGTAGCTCGGAAGGGCTGAAGCGCGGCGTTGTGGTGACCAACACTGGATCACCGATTTCGGTACCGGTGGGTGAAGCGACACTGGGTCGTATCATGAATGTGCTTGGCCAGCCTATCGACGAAGCCGGTCCAATCGCAACCGAAGATCGAATGCCTATCCACCGTGACCCACCCAGTTACGCAGAACAGTCGGGTTCAACCGAACTGCTGGAAACCGGTATCAAGGTTATCGATCTCTTATGCCCCTTCGCTAAAGGCGGAAAAGTGGGCTTGTTCGGCGGTGCGGGTGTGGGTAAGACCGTTAACATGATGGAACTGATCCGTAATATCGCAGCAGAACATTCGGGTTTTTCGGTATTTGCAGGCGTTGGTGAGCGTACCCGCGAAGGGAACGATTTCTACCACGAAATGAAAGACTCCAACGTGTTGGATAAGGTGTCGTTGGTGTACGGTCAGATGAATGAGCCGCCCGGTAACCGTTTACGCGTTGCACTGACCGGTCTGACCATGGCTGAATTCTTCCGTGATGAAGGCCGTGACGTTCTGATGTTTATCGACAACATTTACCGTTACACACTGGCGGGAACTGAAGTATCAGCCCTGTTGGGTCGTATGCCATCGGCGGTAGGCTACCAGCCAACGCTAGCTCAGGAGATGGGTGCACTGCAGGAACGAATTACTTCTACCAAAACCGGTTCTATCACCTCTGTCCAAGCGGTATACGTACCAGCGGATGACCTAACAGATCCTTCACCAGCCACGACCTTTGCTCACCTGGATGCAACGGTTGTACTGTCACGAAACATTGCAGAACTGGGCATCTACCCGGCGGTGGATCCACTGGATTCAACATCCCGTCAGCTTGACCCGCTGGTTGTCGGTCAGGAACACTATGACTGTGCGCGTGGTGTTCAGAACACGCTGCAACGCTACAAGGAATTGCGCGACATCATTGCTATTCTGGGCATGGACGAGTTGTCTGAAGAGGATAAGCTGGTTGTATCACGTGCGCGGAAGGTGCAGCGTTATCTGTCACAGCCATTCTTCGTTGCCGAGGTGTTCACCGGTTCTCCTGGAAAATACGTCTCATTGAAAGATACGATTCATGCGTTTAATGGCATCGTTGCTGGTGAATATGATCACCTGCCAGAACAGGCATTCTATATGCGCGGCACCATCGATGAAGTGCTAGAGAGTGCCAAAGCTGAGGCTGCGGCATAGTCATGGCCTCGTCTCTCAAAGTTGAGATCGTGAGCGCTGAGAAGGAAATCTGGAGTGGCGACGCCACACTGGTTTCAGCTTCCGCGCAAATGGGTGAAGTGGGTATTGCACCAGGGCATACGCCTTTCATCACACGCATCAAGCCAGGTGAGATCCGTGTCAAACCGGCTGATGAGAGTGAGGAACTGGATATTTATGTGTCTGGAGGCATCATGGAAGTTCAGCCCTATGTGATCACAATCATGGCTGACACCGCTTTGCGTGTTGATGAGATAGACGAAGCTGCGGCAACACAAGCCAAAGAAGAGGCGGAAGCCGCCTTGTCTGGCAGTAAGCCTGGCGAGATTGACTACAAGGCCGTTCAGTCGCAACTAGCCGAAGCATCGGCGCAGTTGCAGTTGATCAAAAAGCTGCGACGCTAAACCTAAGTACACTGTGTTAAACGGGGATTTCAGGCTGGTTTAGCTGATCTTTGCCGCATCTTCGAAGCCCGGAACCTGGATCAGGTTACCGGGTTTTTTTATGTCGTCTAATTACCAACGATTGAATCAGGCAAAGACTGGCCCATGTGGGTTGTTAATCAGCACCGGACTACGTTGGCACAATGGCTGCAGTTAATCGCATGCGCTTGAGTGACGTCGGTCTTGAGAGTTTACCTTTCTGCAACGTTAATGATTAAGTGCGCTGGGTCCGTAAACGATGCCCAGAGAACCAGGCAATCAGTAACACAATGGTCACTACCATCATGCCCATGCCTTCACGTGCAGATTCTGTGTTGTACCAAATATCTATCGACCACCAATTTGATGATTTTGGCCAGAAGTATACGGTTCCGGCAATCGCTGCCATGATTGACAGTATTAGTAACGCATTGGTTAGCGGGTGCAGTAGCCATCGCTGGCGAAAGGCCGCTGTTCCAGTCCACACGGCGGGTATGGCGTAGATCGCCATCCAAAGAGGTCCATCGGGGTCGTTGTACTGAACTGCGATGAACACCAGCATCAGAATACACAATAGCAAATTGACATAACGCATGATAAAACTCTACCACAGTCGTCAGCGCAGTTTGACCGAACAAAGAGACTGGTGCTGTTTAAGTTTGGCGTTAAAAAAACGTCCTGCTGACTGTGACCGTGGGTTGTTGACTCGCTAATACGGTAGCGGTTCATCTTCAGACAACCACAACGCTACAGGCCATTATAAACACTCATGAAAACGGACTACCCACAGGAACTGGCGTATACCGATACTAGCTGGCAGCGTTTCAGCGTCGACTACAACTATCCTGTCAGTTTCTCCCATGCGTTGTTCGATCCGCAGAATTTGGTACTTCTCGATACGGTATGTCGTCTTGAGGCGAACAAGTGTCATCGCGTCATTGTGTTTATCGACAGTGGTGTGGTCAGTGCAATGCCTACGCTGCTCGATGAAATAACGCACTACACGCAAATGCACGCAAAGCATATCGACTTGGTTGCTGCGCCTATCGTGATGCCAGCAGGTGAACAGATAAAGTCTGAACTGCACTACATAGAGCAAATGCAAAAACGACTGTCAGATGAAAATATTGATCGACATTCCTACGTCATCGGTATTGGTGGTGGTGCGCTACTAGATGCCGTTGGGCTGGTGGCTGCTACATCACATCGCGGAATCCGCCATATCCGTATACCCACGACCGTACTTGCGCAAAACGATTCAGGTGTTGGTGTAAAGAACAGCGTTAATCTGTTTGGACAGAAAAACTATGTAGGTACCTTTGCCCCACCTTTTGCAGTACTCAATGACTACGATTTTATTGAGTGCTTACCTGAGCGGGACAAAATTGCCGGTATGGCCGAAGCGGTTAAGGTTGCATTGATCCGAGACGCTGAATTTTATGTTTGGCTGGAGCAGCATGTTGATGAGCTTGCCACCTTCCAGCGCGCAGCAATGGGTTATATGATCAAGCGTTGTGCTGAGCTGCACATGCAACAGATCGCACTGGGCGGTGACCCCTTCGAAACGGGTAGTGCCAGACCACTGGATTTTGGTCACTGGTCAGCGCATCGCTTGGAAACACTGACTCGATATCACCTGCGCCACGGTGAGGCTGTTGCTATTGGCATTGCGCTGGATGCACGCTATTCCGTGTTATGTGGTCTACTTAATCCTGGCGCTGATGAACGGATCTGCTTTTTACTGGAGCACCTTGGTTTCAAATTATGGCATCCGAGTTTAGAGAGCAGGAACTCTCGTGGTAAGTACGCTGTACTGCAAGGGCTGACCGATTTTCGCGAACACTTGGGTGGTGAGTTGACCATCACTTTACTGGAGAGTGTCGGGCAGGGTATCGAAGTGCATACAATGGATGAATCCCAAGTCGGGTTGGCCATTGAGTGGATGAAGCGGCGGCAGACACCCTAAAGTGGCAGTAACGTTATGCTAAATACCTGACTCTCATTGTGTTTGAGGTAACTGAGCAATATGGCTGTAATCGTTAGAGAACAACTGGAAAATTGGTTGATTACCCGATTGTCTGCAGACAACTGGCAATGGTTGCAATCACGCCTAACACTGCATTGCAAACCGTTTGCTGCCCGTGATCTTTTTGTGTCTCTGGGTCTCGTGCCACGAAAACTAGGGCGAGCTGAACTCAATCTTACGGATTCAGAGCTAGACCAATTTCAGCGCACCAGCAATCATCGGTGGGATGTATCGGAATGGACCGTGGAGACCACGGCACGCTTGTTAATATTAAGCCAGGTGGCCGAGCAAGATCAGGCAGCATTTGGGCCACTGTTTACCGACCTGTGTCGTAATGCTGACTTAACCGAGTCGATCACACTCTATCGTGGCATTGCACTGTACCCACATAGCACCGAGTTGGATGCACAGATTGGCGAAGGACTTAGGACCAATATCCGTGCAGTTTTTGAAGCTATTGCTCATGGAAATCCGTATCCGTGTGAAAATTTTGACCAAAATCGTTGGAACCACATGGTGTTGAAAGCCCTGTTTATTGACAGCACGCTTGCGCCAATTCAAGGCTTGGACGAACGTGCTAATGCAGAGCTTGCCCGAATTTTGTGCGATTACGCACACGAACGTTGGGCGGCCAATCGCAGTGTCACACCAGAGCTTTGGCGTTGCGTCGGGCCCTTTGCCACAGCCGATATGGTGGATGATTTGCACCGTGTTGCCAAGTCATCGATTACGGTAGAGCGCAATGCAGCACTACTGGCTTTGTCGCAGTGTGCTGACCCAGTGGCAGGTGAGCTACTCAGGCAATCCTCCTGCGAGGTAGGCGCGATAGCGCGAGGTGAATTAACTTGGCGTACATTACATACTGTGCACCAAGCTACTGGCAATAACCCATAAAGTGGCGGCAGTATTATCGCTTTCTGAGCGCATCGACAATTTGGCAAGGCCGCAGCGTCCTTGTGGTCCAGCAATCTGCGATCAAACGTAAAGCAACTATATGTAGATTTTCGAGTCATTAGTGAATGAATACTCATTCAAGCGGTACTATTGTTGATAACAACCTGCGTGAATTAATCACCGGCATTTACGATGATAAAACTCGTGGGTTCTATCCTATTGAAAAATTGGACGCACATGTACGTAATGTTCCGCATGTAGCGATATCCATTTTTGTTTTTAGCGATCAACATTTATTACTGCAAAAACGAGCAGATACAAAATACCATTCGGGCGGGCTTTGGGCTAACACCGTCTGTTCACATCCCCGCTGGAAAGAGGCTGTCGATGTGTGCGCAGTGCGTCGCCTGCAGGAAGAGCTGGGCTGGGAAGTGCCGTTAAGAGAGTTCGGTCGGATAGACTATGCTGCTCGCGTGGGTGAGCTGTATGAAAACGAACAGGTGCATTGCTTTCATGGCAAGCTTGCGCAATCAGAGTTACCTACTGATTTCAATCCGCAAGAGGTGTCGGCAACAGAATGGCTGACTATCCCAGAAATACTGGAACAAATAGCGATACGACCGCAATCGTTTACGACGTGGTTTAAAATATACATGGCACAGCATAGAACCATGATCGGTTCGTTAATCTAGTGGACTATTCATGAGCAAGTTGGCTATATCTGCACGCTGCCGCTTAGGCTGGTCAAGTAGCTCTGAACAGCCGACGTGGATTTTAAACACGTATTCTCTGGATTAAAACGATTCTTGATCTATCTCAACTATGACCCCGGGTGGTCTGTTGTAACCATAACGATTCGAATGCGTTACTTGTCGAATACGTGTTTTAACACCAGTTCTTTGAAGTCGGTAGACCGTATTTCCCCGGCTGGCAACAAGTTGGCCTCAGAGCTGATCACCAGCGGCCCGTGATCTGAATCATCGGTTGGCCGTCCGTGTGACCCTTTGACTTGTTGCGTATCTTTTAAGGAAATCACGTCCAGTAAAGTGCGGAATCCTAGCTTTCGGCGCACTAACCGAGAGCCGACGGCTAGCGTCGGCAGCTTAATGTCAGGGTCGATAAACAGCTCAACCGGGTCGTAACCGGGTTTACGGTGGATATCCACCGTTCGAGCGTAATCGGGTGCGCGTGCGTCATCGAGCCAATAGTAATAACTGAACCATCGGTCCGCTTTAGATACTGCTACGAGTTCTCCGGAGCGTTCATGATCCAGTCCCCAGGATTTCTTGCCTGCCTCATCAAGTACCTGTTCGACGCCATCAAGCTGTTCGAGCAGCAGGCGAGTTTCATTTAGCCGGTCAGGGTTATTGACATACACATGCGCTATCTGATGATCGGCCACTGCAAAGGCGTCGGATGCCCCCGCATCAAGCTGTTCGCGCCCCTGTTCGTTGCGTACCTGTATGAGGCCGGCCTGGCGCAGTGCCCGGTTGATGTGGATGGCATCGGTTACCGGTGTAATGCCATACTCTGACACAACAATGATGTTGTGCCCTTGGGCATCAGCGGTCTCGATCAGTTGACCGCACAGCTCGTCCACCTCTTGCAGGTCACTCTGAATTTTTGGGTGTTGAAGGTCAGGGCCAAGTCGTTGCAGGTTGTAATCCAGATGCGGCAAATAGGTCAGCGTAAGCGTTGGGTGGCGCGTATTCATGACATGCCGTGTAGCGTCGCTGATCCAGCGGCTTGATGTGATATCTGCTAAGGGTCCCCAGAATTTAAACAAGGGGAATTGCCCCAATTTTTCGTCCAACTCGTCGTGCAATGCCGCAGGATAGCTGTAGAGGCCCAAAAACCTCCTCTTGAAGAATTGGGGCATTGTTATTGTTGAATTTTATGATCGTCGCTTCGAAAAAATATCCTGGACCATCTAATGCCGAACCACCACAG
>CALKXZ010000048.1 GCA_938003775.1 uncultured Granulosicoccus sp.
CCGCTCGGAAATGGGTCTGGCCCCTACCCTGTCTTGGGCCTCTACTTTGATGGCGACCTTGGCCGCCGCCATGACGGATAGGTTCGGCCTTGATATTAGGATCGGGGGCGAATCCTTCTACCTGGACACGGGGTATCTCACGACGAATCAATCGCTCGATATCCTTGAGTAGCTTTGCCTCGTCAATACACACCAGTGACACGGCCTTACCAGACAGACCGGCTCTGGCAGTTCGCCCAATTCGGTGCACATAGTCTTCGGACACATTCGGCAGTTCAAAATTCACGACATTGGGTAGCTGATCTATATCCAGACCACGTGCTGCGATATCCGTGGCCACCAGTACGCGCACACTACCGTCTTTGAATCCAGCCAGCGCTCGGGTTCGGGCACCTTGGCTCTTGTTCCCGTGAATAGCCGATGCAGTCAATCCGTCACGACCTAGCTGTTCTGCCAACCGGTTCGCGCCATGTTTGGTTCGAGTAAATACCAGCACCTGCTGCCATTGCTCATCGTGAATCAGCTTAGAGAGCAATTCACGCTTGCGTATTTTATCTACCAGATGTACCTGCTGCTCTATGCGGTCGGCTGTCGCATTTTGCGCCGCCACCTCCACCAAGTGTGGCTCATTGAGCATGCGCCCAGCCAGTTGTTTAATCTCTTTGGAAAACGTGGCAGAGAACAATAGATTCTGCCTGTGATCGGCGCTTGGCAACAGAGCAAGCACGCGTTTTACGTCGTGAATGAAGCCCATGTCAAGCATACGATCTGCCTCATCCAGCACCAGAACCTCCAGCTGAGACAGGTCGACCGTCTTTTGACCCGCATGGTCCAACAACCGGCCAGGTGTGGCAATCAAAATATCGACGCCGCGCCGCAACTGACTGATTTGTGGATTAATGCTGACACCGCCAAACACCACTGCCGATCGGAAATTAAGGTATTTGCCGTAGGTGGACACACTTTCCGCTATTTGGGCGGCCAATTCACGCGTGGGTGTCAGTATCAGTGCGCGTACCGGTGGTATGCCTAGCTTGCCCTTACCAGGGCGAGGCGAGGCAGACAACCGTTGCAGCAGAGGTAAGGTAAAGCCTGCTGTCTTGCCGGTACCCGTTTGCGCACTGGCCATGACATCCTGGCCTGACAGGACCACTGGAATGGCCTTTTGCTGTATGGGAGTTGGCGTGTCATAACCTTGTTCTGTAACAGCCCTGAGCACTTCTGCTGACAGGCCGAGTTCTTGGAATTGCATAAAAATAGCTGGAGTGAGGATATCGCCGGGCGAATGCCGGTGATGCGCCCCATTGTATAGGTCGCACAGATTTACTGTCACACTTTATGCCAGCTTGCGGACCGGCAATGCCACCCAGCATAGAAAAAAGCTAACTAACAGGGTCAGTAGCAGCACACCGGTAGCCAGTGATGCCAGCGTGGTGGCTTGTTGTAACTGCAAAAGCGTCAGCAGCTCACCCGGTGTAATCCAGCTGGTGACCCATTGTGATGGCAGACCGGGAATGATGGTGCGATAGTACTGGTAAAACATTTGCGGGGCCAGTGATAGCGCCCCCCAAACCAACGCTATTGTGGTGCATAGATCTGCCGCAGCGGTGATGGTTCGGCGTAGCGCAGAACTCAGCACCCAAGGCGTACTTTGCAGGTACCTTGTCTTCACAATATTGACAAGCACCAATGCAGCGCACGCCGCTGTCGTCAATGCCACTAGCAACAGCGCGCTGGTCTTGTCCAGGTGATGCAGAGTATCGTTGCGAAAAAGACCCGGTAATTGATCCAGCAATGGCGCATGAAGCACCAGTACAACGACTAGGGAACTAATCCCAATCAGGCAAGTAGTTGCCAACTACTTCAGTGGTGCCACCGCAAGTCCAACGGAGTATCTTTCACACCATATATGCACTTCGTTGTAGGCCGACACATCAATTGATGCGGGTATAACAAAGCTTTGCTGACCTGTATTGGACTTTAACAGCCCCATAAGTGTGGCTGAATCGTAGGCACCGTCTTTACCCAAAGCCATTTTAGGATCAGGAGCGCCATCGAACACGAAGTCCTCGCCAAGTACAATGACGTAGTTATCACCCTGCTTGACAATCGATGCAGTACCGCTGCTGGTGTGATTGTTAATGCCATAAAAGCTACCGCTGCGGGTGATTTCATCAGCCAACGACGCAGATGTGCCTAACAATGAAAACGACAAAACGACCAGGACCTTAAAGAACCTGGCCGCTTGCTGATGCATAGTAGAGTGCGAGATTTTCATGGAAAAAACGTAATCTGTGTTAAGACTAGTTTGTGACCATGGGTGCGTTAGTTAGTTCCCTGCCTGGGGAAATAGATCTCGAACTAAATCTCGAATTAAATCTCGAATTAAATCTCCATGAGCGATTCAATAGGCATATCCAGCAACTCGCCAATCATCAGTTCGAGCGCCATCGGGTTGCCGTTAATATCAACGATTAAATCACTGAGCATGATATCCGATTGATAAGTCACGCCGTCGCTGACAACAAACTGTTGCGCTTCCGGCGACATCATAAACATAGCCAGCGGTGATTGATCTACCACGGCTGCATCGGCCTGTGCGTGCAATTCAACTTTGACCACGTTAAGCACGTCTCGTAGCGTGCTCACAGAGGCCAATCCACCTGCCGGGAAATTGGGGGATGTCTCATCGATAACGCGTATGCCAAATGTAGCAGTCGCATCACCATCGGCGGTACTGAGCTTGACGCCATAGTCAAGACCGCTACCAGAGCTAACCATGGATGAATAGGCATCCATGACAGATGCCAATACGGCAGGATCCGAACCGATCATTTGATCGACCAAAGAAATCTGACTCAACTGTTCAAGAGCAGCTTTTAGACCCGACAACTCCAGTCCGAACACCCGTGCATCTAATGAGGTGCTGGTGACCGGTAACGGCGAATCGATATTGCCGATCGAAAACGCTACTTGGCTATCCAGCTTGCCGCTATCCAAATCAGTGTTTGATGTTGCAGCGATGGACTGCAGACCCACATCGAAAGGCATTTCAGGTGCAGATACTGACAACTTATCAAATGCGATATCGTAACTGCCAGCATATACAGCCTGGCTAATTCTTTTTAGATCTGTGTCTATACTACCGGTGGAGAGTTTAAACTGCATACCGTCAGTGTGCGTCAACAGGAATTCACCGATACTGCCTGAACCCACAATAAGATCACCATTAACACGAGCGTTGTAGTCCACCCCGTCGAAGCGCACTTTTACATCGTCATAATTGTGTTCATAGGGACTGATCAACAATTGATTGTTGGTTGAACCATCAAAGGCGACTTCGGTGTTGATCTGCACAGGCTCAGCGTTATCAAAACTCTCCATAAACGCGATAATTTCCTGTGGGATAGAGTCATCACGTACTACCGTGGTTTTGATGGTAGCCGCACCAACTCGCATGCCATTGTCATTGATTCCGATCGGCGAGTGATTGATGGCGTGGTGTAACCGGAACAGCAGCTTAGCGTTCGCGCCGTTAGAATCCATGACCTGAGTGATCGCTGTACTGTTCGAAAGTCCCGCTGAGTAATCTTCGTTGATCAGTGTAAACGGCTTAAGCTCGTTCAACTGTACCAACAGCTGATCGTATGCACTTTGCGTTTGGGTGCCTGTGTAGTAAGAAGCACCGACCCATGAAGCACCGGCGACCAAGGGGATGGCAAGCAGCAGTTTTTTCATTATTAATTCGTGTCCTTTTGGCTTATTGTTATTTTGGCAAATCTGACTATGAAGTTGTTGCAGCCTCCTATGCTCCAAAGCCGCCACCTGTTACGCTGGTATCGCTTGTGGTGTAGGCACATTGAACACATTAGCTCAAACTTGTGACCAGACTCAGATAACACCCGAAAGCTTTACCAAGTGTTACACACCACCGAACACCGCATGATTTTTGTGAGCCTATCCCAGACAGACCTCAGGACACAAGCCATGCGTTATCTTCCACTACTACTTGTCATGCTGGCAGTGCCACTGGGACTGGCCATCGGGGCGGCTTTTCCTTTCACGGGAGGGTTGCTGTTTGGGGGTGCCTTGCTGGCTTCGGTTATCGGCATACATGATCTGCTCCAGACCAACCATGCCGTGCTCAAAAATTACCCCTTGGTTGCCCGTCTGCGATTTCTGTTCGAACGTATTCGACCTGAAATTCGGCAATATTTTCTAGAAAGTGACCACGATGAGGTGCCCTATTCCCGTGAGCAGCGTGCGCTCGTCTATCGGCGCGCCAAAGGTATTGAGGGCGTTCGACCCTTCGGCACGCTTAAAAGCGTTCAGCAGATTGGTCATGAATGGATCAATCATTCCATGGCGCCGACGACTATTAACAGCAACGACTTTCGAGTAACCATCGGTGCATTGCAGTGCGAGCAACCTTATGAAAGCTCGCTTCTGAATATTTCAGGTATGTCGTTTGGCGCATTGTCAGCACCTGCTATTGAAGCATTAAATCGCGGCGCCCAGCACGGGAATTTTGCTCACACCACTGGCGAGGGCTCCATTTCCCGGTTTCATGAAATACACGGCGGTGACTTGATTTGGCAAATTGGTAGTGGCTACTTTGGTTGTCGGGATGAGCGGGGAAATTTCTGTAAAGAAGCATTCACAGCAAACGCGTCCAAGTCCAATGTGAGAATGATTGAGATCAAATTGTCCCAAGGTGCTAAACCCGGACACGGCGGTATTCTTCCGGCCTCCAAGGTCACTCATGCTATCGCTGAGGCACGCAGTGTACCGATCAATGTGGACTGCATCAGCCCAGCTAATCATTCAGCGTTCAGCTCCCCTGTCGAGCTGATGAGTTTCAT
>CALKXZ010000049.1 GCA_938003775.1 uncultured Granulosicoccus sp.
TGAGCAATGGCTGTACCGTAACAGCCAACCAACACAGCCAAGGTGGTTGAAATTAAAGGAAAACGCATACGTACGATCTCTCCATGACGATATCTTAACGAAAAGGGGGTTACATCGCCGGAAGTCTAGCACCAATTGCAGCCCTGTTGCGAGCGCGAGATTTCAATGCTGTGAAGTATTAATACGTGGGCCTCAAATGCTTTTTCCAATCGAGTTAGCAGGGCATGAAAATGAGTATTTCAGAAATAAATCAAGTCATTATTGCGTCAGCATGAGCCGAAACCGAGCACTACAAACCACGTCGTCACCCTTACATAACGCGGCAAGATTACAAATAATTATAATTACAGTAAACAACACGATGAGCAAGATGCAAAGAGGTGACCAGCGTATTGAGCGCAACAGCTGCAGAAGGTAACCGATCGGAAAATTCTTAATACATCAAAGAATCTAGTGAAAAATACTGACGATAACTAAGTTAGAGCCTATCCAGAAACGGCATTGGTCTGAACCTCAATGATGACCGATGAATCGACTGAAGAAATACCGCCGAATCTGTTAGAAAATAAATGTTTGTGCTGACTGGTTTTACAGAAGTCGTTCAACAGGTCAAACCCGTCGTATGCAAATTTAACCCAAAGCGCTTATTGAAAACCACACGATCTACACCTTGGGTTACGCCCGATCACATTTTACTCAGCCTTGTTCGCGCGAAATATCTTGAGTACCAATGACGTGGAACGCGCGGCGTTGATCAACGAACCGAAGTTCTATGCCTATTGTCCTACGACTCATTATCAAGAGCCTGGACAGTACAATAACTTTATCGGCTAGCAACTGATTGTCACGCGGGGTCAGAGTTGTGATATTTCCTAACAGTACCGTCAATACGGATTGAATTGATCAGCAGGTCATGCTGCTCTACATGTTGTAACAACAACTGATGGTTGATGTGTTGCAAGGTCTGAGCACTGATTTGCCCGATGATTGATTGTAAGGTTGACCTACTCGGTAAGCGTTCTGCACGCAATCAGTCGGAGGTGCGATATCGTTGAGAATCGCAAAGATGACTGGGCACCTTATCGTAACTGAATTCCAGGATATGTTTGAGTAGCGGGTATCTTAGAATGCTCTAAAAAACAGGGCGCGAATACCTATGGTCTGTACTTGCCTCTCGTGGAAATCCTGATCGACCAGGTTCAATGTAATCGTCTGCCACAAACTATCCACACGTACAGTGGCAACCTGAGCCAAGTAATAGGATTCGACATGGGGTAGTACTTGCGTTACGCTTAAAGCGCAAATGCAACGCCTAACCCCACAACGCGATATTTAATCCGCTCTGCCTGCAATCAGGCATGACGCATTATAGAACGCAGGACAGAGCAGCATTCGATGAAACAACTCGAAACGACTACGGCACTGTCTTTCGTCACTTGGATAACACTGCGAGCACTAACACTGCGAACACCTACGTGCAGTCCACTGCGTAGTACCACTAACACTCGGAGAGACGTATATGGCGATTAAACCATCGTTGATGGATCTACCTATTCGCACGGCTGAAAGCGGGTTCTACAAGGGCTTCAGCCGTGATGTAACTATATCGGCCAAATTTCTTATCGGTGGTCTGGTCATCTGGGCCGTCGCCTTCCCGCAGCATGCAGGCGCTGTGCTCAGCAAGTTCAATTCGTTTATTCTCCAAAATTTTGGCGCCTGGTACATTTGGGTTGTTGCAGCCTTTGTACTCGTCTGCCTACTACTCGCCATCTGGCCAGCTGCGGGTAGGCTTAAGCTAGGCCAACAACACGACGTACCAGAATTCAGCAACTTCTCTTGGTTCTCGATGATGTTTGGCGCGGGTATCGGCGTGGGTATGCTGACGTGGGCGGTCGCTGAGCCGGTCTATCACTTTAATAATAACCCTGAGGTCATTCAGGGGCTTGCCACAGCAGCCAGTGCGGACAACGTCCGTAACGCCTACAAGTGGTCGTTCCTGCATTGGGGACTGGGTGCCTGGGCCTGCTACGCAATTGCCGGGCTCTCACTGGCGTTCTTCAGCTACCGACGTTCATTGCCGCTGACTATCCGCTCTTCACTGACACCGTTGTTTGGAAAGGCGCTGTCCGGGCCGCTTGGCCATGTGATAGACATAGTCGCAGTCGTGGCAACGATTCTCGGTGTTGCCCAGACACTGGGCTTTGGGGTTGAGCAATTCGTCGCTGGTATGTCGCGTATTGGTATCGGTGATTGGCTAATTAACGAAGAAGGTACCTCCTCGCGCATGGGAATCATCGTGGCCATCCTAGTGATCATGGGCGCATCGACGTTGTCGGCGTTGTCAGGGGTAGGAAAAGGTATTAAGTGGCTATCCAATATCAACATGGTGTTGAGTATTGTGTTGCTGTGTTTTTTCTTGATCTTCGGTGCCAGCTTTTTTGGCCTAAAGGCTCTGGTTCTTGGTGTGTTTGACTATTTGGTGGCCTTTCCTGGCATGAGCTTTCGAATCTGGTCGGCAGACGGCACAGAAATCGGTGATGCTCTAGCTGGGTGGCAAGGTGCCTGGTCGGTTTTCTACTGGGCTTGGTGGGTCGCTTTCGCACCATTTGTCGGACTTTTCCTGGCGCGAATCTCAAAGGGTCGTACGATTCGCGAATTCGTTCTTGGCGCTATGATCGTGCCTTCACTGATGTGTTTCGTCTGGTTCACATGGGCTGGCGGTACTGCAATCGATCTCGAACTTAACGGTACGGCCAATGGCATTATTACCTCGGCACCCGACGGCGACAAGATATTCGCCATGACGAACTTCATGCTTGCGCCCATCTCGCAAATTTTGTCCTGGGGTATGTCGTTGATGATTGTGGTATTACTGATGACTTATCTCGTGACGTCCGCTGACTCGGCTGTGTTGATCGTCAACACCATCAATGCAGGTGGCGACGAAGGCCCGAAAGCGCGGCCACACATCATTTTCTGGGGTGTTGCACTAGGTGCCGTTGTAGCAGCGTTGCTTCTGGTGGGAGGTCTCAAGGCCATACAGACGGCCATGGTCATCGGTGCGTTACCGTTCTCGCTAGTGATGCTGCTGATGTGCGTTGCGCTGATCAAAGCCATCTTCCGCGACAGTATGCGCGAGAAGGGCGGTGTTTCCACTATTGCCTCTGCAGACGCATTCGGCAGCGCCTCGTGACAACACCGACACACTCTATCCGCGGAGAATATCCCATGCGTTTAAGAAAGCTGTTAATACTCGGCTGCGCTACAGTCATGTCGACCCACATCAACACGTCTGTGGCCGCTGACATTGTCATCGGTGTTCCCAGTTGGCCGTCCGTGCGCGCCACCGCCCATGTGCTCAAGGTTGCTCTTGAAGAAAACCTGGGTCTGGATGTAGAGCTCAGGGATGGCTCCAACCCGGTGATCTTTGACGCGATGGACGCAGGTGCTATCCACGTGCACCCAGAGGTGTGGCTGCCCAACAATAACCATCTCAAGGAACGCTTCGTCGATGCCAAGCAAACGGTCAGAATGAGTCCGAACTCAGTGGCTGGTGAGCAAGGCATGTGCGTGACCAAGGCAACTGCAGAGCGTACGGGAATCGCCAAGCTATCCGACCTGACTGATCCGGCAATGGCCAGTAAATTCGACACCGATGGCGATGGTAAAGGTGAAGTTTGGATTGGCGCGCCCACCTGGGCCTCGACAACGATCGAAAACATTCGTGCCCGATCTTACGGCTATGACAGCACCATGAATCTCAAAGAGATCAGCGAGTCGGAGGCACTGACCGAAGTGGATGACGCGGTAAAAGGAGACAAGGACATCGTTTTCTTTTGCTACTCACCACACCACATTTTCCAGACGTACGAACTGATTGTTCTTGAAGAGCCCGCCCACGATGCGAAGCGCTGGACGATTGTTCAGCCCTCTGCCATTCCTGGCTGGCTGGAGAAGTCGAGCGCACGCACCGCCTGGGATACCGCCAGTCTGCATATCAGTTACGTCACCTCGTTGGAAACTGACAGGCCCGAAGTTGCCGCTATGTTGGCTAAGGTCTCGTTGGATACCGACACGGTGTCGGCCATGACTCATGCACTGGTTGTCGAGCAGCAAGACCCGGCTGAATTCGCTGCGGCTTGGGTGGAAGAGAATGCTGAGATAGTGGCGGGCTGGTTGGAATAAGTCGGTCGGAAACATCATTTGGACCATCGCAATCCGGTCATATGCTGTGAATTGACCAGCAAGGCGGCCAGATATCGCAGGCAGTGCGCTGCTACGTAGAAGATTATGCACGCATCAGTACTATGGCGTGTCGGAAGGTCGCTGTTTACCATTGTTTGTACCCGTGCAATCATGCTCATTAGTGAACGCTGAAAGCTCCTCACGTGTATCAATATCCTGCAAGATACCCGCGCAGTCTGTACTGATTTCCATAACAGAATCTGGAAACTGCTTTGCCAGTACACGAGCGCCGGTATCACCTTTAAGTAACAGCATTGAATCGAACAAGCGACGTGCGATGAGCACCGGGTTTCCACGTTGTCCAAAGTAGGTAGGGATATAAATGGCTTTGTCAGGGTGTTGGCGAAAGGCTGCTATCAGTGCATCAATAACCTTACTGTTGATTCTTGGCATATCGCCCAGACACACAACGATGGCGTCTGCATCAATCAATGCCGATACACCTTTTACCAGTGAGCTTGCCATGCCAGTGCTGTATGCCTCGTTGTGCACATACTTGAAATCGTTACTCTCATGAACGGTTTTGATAGATGCGGTTATTAGCGATGACTGGTGGCCAGTAATAGCCACTGCTTTGGAAACACCGCTCTGTGCAATAGCTCTGACAACATGATTGATCAGCGCTTCTCCCTGCCACAGGGATAGAAGCTTGTTCTGTTCACCAAAACGGGACGATGTACCGGCACCCAGTAGTAGGGCTGCGATACTTGTCTGTTCAGTTGGCATAACACGAGGACGAGGTCGGTCCACGATTTCTTTTAACAATCCGCCCACGCCCAACGTTGTTATCCATTGTCGCGTAACGGGGGCACGACAAGCCATTCTGTCGAGCACCTTATCAAGGCCGTTATGTTGTCTTGAGCGCCCGCAACCTGGCATCCCGATAACAATGGTGCCGTCGATCTCTGCAAGCAGCAGCAGGTTGCCTGGATCCATAGGCATACCGAAGTGTTCGATATGACCACCCAGTTCGGTGATGGCTTTGGGTATGACATCACCTCGATCACTGATGGCAGACGCGCCAAAAATCAGCACCCAGTCTGGTTTCATTTTCAGGGCACGGGTCAGTGCGCTTTTAATGGCATCACAGGTATGCTCAGTACGAATCTCATCAACAAGCGTTGCTTGGCGTGCAGTCAGTCTGTGTTCGGTGACGTGTCGGGTCTTGTCGAGAACTCGCGTCTTTAGCGCTGGCAGTTCGGTCTGAATCAGGCAGGCGGTGCTCGGCTGCATTTGATGAACGCACAGCGAATGGCGAATAGCCTTGCGCGCAGTGCGTACATGATTCACATGGGCCGAGTAAGGAATGATCTTGATCGTGGCCAGGATCTGTCCAGCGGCGACAAGTGTGGATGGAGCCAGGGTTGCAATGGTTATGCTTTCGTGTACAGCGTTGATGGCGTGTATGTCGTCAACGTGGAAGTCGCATAAGCCGTCCACCAGCGCATGAATGTTTACACGACCTGTGGCGGCTGTCCCCAGGCGTGTGTTGCTTCCAGCCAGAGCGTTGGCAATTTCCAGTGCCGATACGTCTTCATGCAGGTCGTCTGCTTCGAGCTTTGCAACAGTCAGGTGCGTGACACCATCCGTTTTCAATTGCTCGATTAGATCAGCAGTCAGCAGTTGTCCTTTGCGAATTCTGATCGACGCTGACTTGTAAGAGTGAGCCAGCAGCGCGCCGAGTGTATCTGCGAGGGAAAATCTACCGAATTGCACGGACGGTTTCCCGAATGCGACCCGGATAAGTTGTCTGGTGATCCGTCCATCTATTGTGTCTCATTAGTTCCCTGCGGTCACGAGTGAGGTTATTCCCTCATTATAGCGCTATGAAATGACAAGACTTTGCAGTTCGTGTGCGTATATCGCCATTCATCGCAGCAGCGTCAAGCATTGCAACTCATGATTTATTTGCGCCGTTGGTGACAGGAGTTGCGTCAGTCATACGCTTTACCTTTCCTGTGCACGTTGAATCCACGAGACGTCGGATGATCCTGTCGCCCTGCAGGCTACCCTGGTATGTCTGTTGAAAACGGCAAGTGAATAGCGCGCAGATCCCTAGCGAAATTGCTCAGAGGATCAGCGGTACCGTTGTTCAATGAAGCCGACACGTTTTCCAGCACCTGCCGCAGGTGTCAGTGAACGTATGGCTGGGACTTTCGATCTGGACGTTGCGTTATTAGGCACGAATCCAAAACAGTTAAACGACCCGCTCAACTATAAGGTACATGGCGAGATGGAAGAGATCGCAAAAGAACACCCGCATCGATACATTATCGTTTCAACGCAGAGCAGTGGCGATAAGGCTGCGCTGGAGTGGGGCTTGGGTTTGAGCGCACGACATATCGGTTTCGTCGGAAGTAAACGCAAGATTGCCCATTTACGTGAGAAACTGATCGACAGTGGTGCCAAGCCATCCGCTGTCGCCCACATTCAAAGCCCTACCGGGATCGATATTGGCGCAGTAACTCCGCAAGAAATCGCATTGTCCATACTGGCCGATATCATCAGGATTCGGCGATATAAGATCAATAACAGGAAGAGTACATCATGAATTTAAAAGACGAGGTATTGATACCCCGTGATCGGCAAACAGTCTTTGAAGCGTTGAACGATACAGCGATTTTAAAATCCAGTATCCCCGGCTGTGAAGAATTAATTAAGGTCAGTGATGATCAGCTGAAAGCAAAAATCGTGGTCAGATTCGGACCCGTCAAAGCCAGCTTCAACAGTAGCGTGACATTAGACGCATCCGGTGGGCCAGCCCGGTTCTCCTTGAATGGGTCTGGGGATGCAGGGGCTGTCGGGTCTGCCAAGGGAGGTGCGGACGTTAATCTGGCAGAGCAGGGCGAAGAAACGCTGCTCAGCTATGAAGTGAGCATTGATGTAGTTGGCAAACTAGCCCAACTGGGCAGTCGCCTGATGGAAGGTACAACGCGCAAACTGGCCAAGAAATTCTTCACCAATTTCGAAGCTGCGTTGCTGGCCGATGGCGAAGATGAATCGATTGAAGCACCGGCCTGACCAGCGCGGTCAGGGTATTTGGCGTCTCTCTGTTCTGTGCATCGTATCGGCGCCGGGCCACGTCTCTGGCTAGGATGGCCTCTGGGCTGACGTTGCAATCTCTGTTACACAGGCTATGGCTCAGAGCAGCAGCTCCATAACATTCAGACTTTATAATTGATAGCTATCTGGCTATCCTATGAGCTGGAGGGGGTGCTGCTCTGCGCACCCTGTCGGGGCATGCACCGAGGCTTAGCTACAAGGGCTTATCCCGACTGCCATGAGTCATTTCCAGACAACATTGAATTGAGGTAGATTTTCCAGTGTTGGCGACGTGGTTCTTGTGATGGTTACCTATACCCTCAATACATCGCTGCTGCGATTACGGGTATAGCTGCAATTCGAATCGCCTATGGAAAACGCTCAAAAGAGCATATAGTGGCTGGCGGGCTCATGTTGGGTATGTCTACCTGGTTAACGTGCAAAC
This sequence comes from uncultured Granulosicoccus sp., assembly GCA_938003775.1. GTDB lineage: Bacteria > Pseudomonadota > Gammaproteobacteria > Granulosicoccales > Granulosicoccaceae > Granulosicoccus. The sequence continues at coordinate 7,733 of CALKXZ010000049.1, forward strand.
CCTTTCGTCTTTCGAAAAGCGAAAAGACAATGGCGTTTGCCTTTTCGACGGCTTCGATCAAGTATCCAGTGTTCCCGTGAGCCGTAGCCGAGTGTCCGGCTTGATGGAATTACTGGGGTTGGCATAGCACGCACAGTCACGGTTATATATAGAGGCTAATTCGCAGCAGCCGCTTCAAGAATCACTTTAGCAACCGCCTCTGGCTGTGACAACATTGACACGTGACTTGCAGCCAACTCGGTAGTGGTTGCCCCAATTTTTTCCGCCATTAAACGCATGACACCCGGCGCGATCATCTGATCCTGTGTTGTGACAACATACCAGCTAGGCTTGTTTTCCCATGCAGCAGCCGAAGCAGCATGGTCTAACGCATCCTTATGTAATTTACCCTGACCTACCGCTATCAGACGGGCATCCGCCTCCGGAATATCAGGTGCAAAGTATTTTACAACGGTTTCTTCGGACAGTTCTATAAATCCTTTTTCGTCAACGATCGGTGTTTTAAATCCGTCAACTCCTGGAATTTTTCGCACTTTATGAGCATCATCAAGGATGTCATGTATGTGTTCACCTTTTGAAGGCGCGAATGCAGAAAGGTACACCAGTGAATCGACCTTGTCGTCAACACCTGCATCGGTAATGACCATGCCACCCCAGGAGTGTCCAACCAGTACCACCGGCCCCTGTGCATTGTTTATCGCTCTCTGGGTATATTCAACATCTTCCTGAAGAGAATGCAAAGGCAACTGTACAGAGACAATATTCAATCCCTGTTCCCGCAGCAACGGGATTACTTTATTCCAGGCTGATCCATCAGCAAATGCGCCATGCACTAGCACTGCAGTTTTGGCCGCGTTCTCAGCTAATGAAAGAGGGCTGCTCAATAGTGTGCCTGCGAGGACAACAGCGCTTAGTAGTGGTTTGACTAGAGGTTTCATGGTTAGTGTCCCGAGTGATTGGAGTTACGAGTGATTGGCGCTAAAAGCGAATGTGTTAGACCTTGCCAACGTATTCACCGCGCGCGGGGTAATCGTTTGCGATGGTGAAATCGAGTGCACCGACCAATTCAGAGAAGTGCGGTCGTACGAAAGGCATGGTTTGCACTGAACCGTAATACAGCGTCTGATCTGAATTTACGAGAAAGACACCAGGCTCTGAAAACAACGCCGGTTCCTCAATACCTATCGTTGTTAATCCGCGTGAGGTTGAAATGTATAAACCCCATTGGCGAGCTACGGATAGCTTCAGATCGTAGCCAAAACGCAGTTGTTCGGCCTTGACCTTTTCGGCCATCTGTTCTGTACGTTCTTTTGTGTCGGCACTAACGGCAATAACGCCAAAGCCACGTTCTGCAAATGCACCTACTTGCTTTTCAAGTTCAGTCAGGTACTTGGCGCAGATTGGACAGTGCAGCCCCCGGTAAAAGACCACCAGCGTGCCTCGCTCAGAGCCGTCAGAGTGAAGGTTAAAAGCACTGTGGCTCAGCGTTTCCACAGAAAGATCAGGCGTTTTTTGTCTGGGTATTAACATGGGTAACCTCTTTTGGATCGACGTTGACACCAAGCTTATGCAAGGTTAAGGTCAATTAATTATCATATTTCAGATCAAAACTACTGACTATGCCTAAGGTGCGTTTAGATCGTCTCTCTGCTTTGGTGGCCCGGTTTGAGCTTAATGTCTCCACCGAGGCGCATGAGAAAGCTAATCTGGCCATATACGATTGCAGCGACTCGTATCCGGCCGGCAGCATAGTATTCGCACCTGCAAATAAATTGCCTCTGGCTGATAACACTCAGAAGGGTGTATTGTTTTTAGCGCACACCCAATGGGGCGGGAACGACAATCCGCTACTTGCCGCACTACCACCACGAATGGAGGTGGGTCTTGAAGGTGACTCAGAACTGCAAAGTCTGGCCACGTTGCTGGTGTCTGAAAACCGGCAAAAACGTTGCGGCTATGGGTCGGTGGTAAATCGGTTGGGAGAGGTGCTGTTAGTGCGTCTTTTAAGGGCTCAATTATCGGCCGGAACAACGAACACCGGAGTGCTTGGCGGTTTAGCAGATGCGCGTTTGAGTCCTGTCATCGTCGCCATGCACGAGCATCCCGGGCAAGCATGGAATATAGATCAATTGGCAGAGGTTGCCGGGTTATCAGTGAGTCGGTTTGCAAATCGTTTTTCTACTATTGTTGGTCAAACACCGATGTCCTATCTTCGTCAATGGCGCATGGTGTTGGCGCGTCAGGATGTCGAGCAAGGTGATCGCATTCAATCGGTTGCCACGCGTTATGGATACGCGTCCAGTGAAGCGCTGACTCGCGCCTTCAAGCGTCAGTTTGGTTGTAACCCGATGAGTGTTCGCACCACACGTTTGGTTTGAATTTGCCTGCGCACAGCTATAATTAACGGGTAGAACTGACGCTATTAAGCTATCTGATAACTTGAACTATTCCGCTACTGCTTGATGCTAACATCTGTCGAGATTCTTATTCTGCCCGGTGCAAATTTATACTGCAACACGTCGACAACCTGATCCAGTACATCACCAATGTCAGGATCAAACAGCAGTTCGTCCACAACAAATTGGAATAATTTTTCATCAACAGCGCCAACACCAACATGGCGAGAAAAATCTCTGTCGTGTATACGATGATTAGGTTTGTGTTCCCCGGTAGTCAATGGACTGAATCAACCACTCTTTGCTGGACTCGTTAGTGCTAACAACAATTTCGTCACCCACACGTTTCCCAATGCATACTTTTGCCACCGGTGAATTGACTGATGCGTAGTGCTTTCTACCGTATATCTCATCAGGGCCAACAATTCTAAAACAAAGTGTGTGCTCGTCATCATCTACCAGCGTTACCCAAGCACCGAAAAATGCTTTTCCCTCTTGCAATGGACTGTATTCGACTACTCGCAGTGCCTCAAGTCTCTTCCTAAGGAATCTCACTCTGCGGTCAATCTCTCGAAGCCTGCCTTTGTTGTATTTGTAATCGGCATTTTCTGAGCGATCGCCGAGGCTGGCAGCCCACTGCACTATTTTGGTGATCTTAGGTCTTTCTTTTTTCCAAAGCTCATCAAGCTCTTGTTGAAGTTCGGCGTAACCCTCTGGCGTTATAACGTCGGTGTTCATAGGTGGCTTACAATGTCGCTTCGGCTTTGTTTTATTATTCTGTGTTTGCTATCAGCTATACACCCATCTTAGGCGGCTACCGACAATCAACAGTAGCAGCATGAGTGTCACCCAGTGAATCAAACCGCCGCTTTTGCTGCTCTGTGTTGGATCGGCCACGACCCAACTGAATTCAGTGGTGGTCTCATCATGATCATCCCGGGCGGATACGCTGACTTGGTAAGCCCCTGCAACCGTTGCCTTGCCGTGCAGATGACCTTGTGCGCTTAAACGAATGCCGGGTGGGAGGCCGGTGGCCAGGTAGGTTAGTACATCGCCATCGGGATCTGTGGCGAGCAAATTTTCGTGCACTAATTCTTGTGTGTTTGTCCGGCGTTCGGCAATCGCATTAAACACCGGTGAGGTATTCGGTTGACCGGCCAGGTTATTGGTACCACTTAGCAGATTCTCGGGCTGTATCACAAAGCCATCCCAGTGCGTGTGCATATGACGCTGATCTTCATTGCGCGGCACGTGATGAAAAGAGACACGGTGCCAAAGCACTAAGTCTTGATTTTCGATTGATTGATTGTCTACATATTGCAACACATGGTTCAAACAATCGGGATTAAATCGGGCGTTCTGGCTGGCAAAACGCTCACAGTCGTTGGCTACTGTGACAAAAAAATCGTAGTCGGTGTCAGGCTCAACATCTTTGCGTTCAAAGCGGTGGCCACTGCTGAGTGGTTCTATGACGAAAGCGGGGCTGTTTGGAAGTCCATTATCACTGATCTTCCATGTTTGCTGGGTGTCGGGGTCCAGACGACGGGCTTGTTCTGTTGTAAACACTTGTTGTTGAAACTGACGTGTACCGTCCTCTGCCAGTACAAAACGTTGCTCGGAAAACTGATCGTCTGTCGCGCTGCTGCCAATGTCGAAATCAAGTCGCCAGTAGTAGTTATGCGTGTGAGACAGCCACAGTGTGTCCGGATCCCCTTGCAGCACGCGGCCAAACGGTAGCTCGGTATTATCAGAACTGCGCTGCAGCGCACCGGTTGCACCGACGCCAGGTTCAAAAGCACCGTCAGCGTAAAATGTCCAGGCAATAATATACGCATAGGCACCCACCTGCGAGACAGAAAACAGGTTCAGGCTTTGTGTTTTTGTGGCGCGTGATGCTGTTCTGTATCCGGTCTCTGCCGTGCCACGCCAGCGGCACAATGCCGGACGGGACTGTATGTTGAGTAGCTGCCCGTTCGGGCAATCAGCATTGGCTAAGGTCAGCAAATAGCCGCCACCCAGGCCGTATTGGGTGACATCGTTGTAGGTGACATCGCTATCATCGTAGGCAACATGCAACTGACTTAGTCTGGCGGAGGCCAGTACGCGAAATGGCTGGCCACCTGGCGGTGTGTAATACACGTCGCTGAGCACAAGGTTTTCACGAATCCGAGACTCCCAGCACATGTCCCAGACAGCGCCGTTGTCAAACACTTCCGTGATACGTGCATCAGCCGTACACTGAATGCCCGGCTGTGTGTCGCTAGTTGCATTCACTGTTTGGGCATGAACCGTACCCACACAAGTACTTAATACTGCGCTGAGCAGTACCAGCAGACGTAACAAGTGAGGTGGTGATAACAAGTACAGTGACATGGGCGGCAGGTTATTCAATCACTTCGAATGGTGATGATCCCGTCCAGTCAAATGGTAGCAAGTCGAACGTTAACAGGATGTCGGCTATCACTGGCCAGTGCTCTTGGCTCGGTGATATTGTGCGGCTCTGGTTGTACCACATCACAGGCTGCGCACCTTGCAACGATTCGCCACTAACAAAGTCATCCAGTGAATCAGCACAATCATTGTTGTTGGTTAACAACCGATTTGACAACGCATACACTTCGCACGGTTTAAATCGGGTGAATCCTACATCGAACTGCGCCCAGTTCATGTTCTGACTGATATAACTAAAACCACTTTTAGCAGGATCTAGGTAATATCCGGAACCGCTGGCATCAATGATCCGCCAGCCACGAAACTGGTCACGCTCCACCTGCTTTAGTGTTTCAGTCTCTATGGCACTGACTTGCATGGTGCGTCGGTTATTGCGTGTCGGATCGAGTATAAAATCAAATTGTTCCACCCGATCCGGTGCATCGGTGTCCAGATCGAAGACCAGTTTCCAGGTAGAGAGCAGTGTCGCCCTAACCAGTGGTTGGGCGTTTGTCAGCGCAGGAATGGGAGCAGCAAAAGCGATATTGTCGTTGCGGCGATGCAAGCGACCCGACAGACTCACTGATGGGCGTACTGTGCCGTCCTCTGTCAGTGTCACTGTGGTACTCCAGGTCAGAGCACCACGCCTGAATGCGCTGGTGAGTTCCCAGCTTTGGCTGTGTAGGCTGGGACGCTGCGCGTACTTGGCCAGTGTTCGGTTGTTTTTAATCCGTGAACACACGCCACCGTTGACGGTATTGATAATGTCACCGTCGCAAGCGTGAGTATTCATCGGCAGTGTTCGCGTTTGGCTGATACCCTGAGCAGCACCGCTAAGCGGTGAGATCTGAGCGAGGGCATCGCGCTGGTCATGATAATGAAGCAGCAGTTGGCCAAGATGCATACGCTGCAGCACGTTTCTGTCGAAATCCCCCGGTGCTCGATAACGCAATGTCGATACCGTTAATCCGTGCGTCTCGCTGACATCAGCGCACAGTGTCCAGGTTGCGCCAGATTTAAAAGCATGCGACAACGACTGCTGAGTAGGACACGGAGTGTCCATAGCCTGTGCAATGCCGGAGTGCATACCCAACCAGAACATCACAATCTGGCACAGCAGTGTTAGTGGTTGTAGGCGCAGTTTCATCGAGTGGACAACACATTCAGCGTGCCTGTATCCATATGCACAACCGGTTCGGTGGCAAAAACAGTGCGAGTCTGGTCGAACAGAGATAGCAGCGCGCAACGTTCATGCGCGCAGCGGTGCGATGCATCCATAGGCTCATAAATACTGGCTTTGACATCCAGTTCAGACAATCGATGGAAAGCACTCTGGCCACGCTTGCGCTGTTCTGCCTGCAGTTGTGCAATCAGCTGAACATCATCGGCCAGGACGTTGCTGGCAAAGTCTATCTCAGCTTGATTCAGTGGTAAGTGCACTGTATTGATGCGTTGTTCGCGATCGACCCGCTGTGTCAGTAAATCTATCACCAGCAGGTGGGTTCTCTGCGTGTTGTAATCGTACTCGTACACCCGCGCATAGCGTGTATCTGGATCGTGCTTATTTTCCTGTTTCTCCACCGAGAGGATCTGCCGTCCCAGTGGGTGGCCTGAGCGTGAGTCGGTGGGTTGATTTTGCCGATTGCGCCTCTGGGTGGGTTGAACGCTGGTGAGCTCAGGAGAGCGTTGCCAGTTATCGGCAAGTTGCGTGGCGAGTAAGCGCTGCTGCTCGGTTAGCCCCGCGGCACGTAATGGTGATGCACCCATCAGCATCAGCACCGCCAGAGCTGCGCCCAGCCAGCATCGGCGTTCAGGGTATCTGCTGAAACAGCTATTGGGGAGGCGTAAAATACTCATAACTGGGCGGCATGATACGGTGCCTACGCGGTGGCTGCCCGTTACCTTTTCTCAACTCCTCACATTAGCGTGTATGCGTTCTGATTTTATCAGCTATTTTGGCTACGGATCCTTGGTGAATCGTGACACACGTCCGACTGGAGAGGCAGCCAGCAATGCCAGGCTCAACGGTTGGCACCGGGTGTGGGAACACCGGGTCAGTGACGCCACGCGGGCTTGCCGATGTACGTCGCTGAGCATAGAGCCTGTGCAGGATAGGGCGCGGTCGGATACCAATGGGCCCGTTTCGAACGGGGTGATGATCAGTCAGGCTGGGATCGATGGCGTTCTGGT
>CALKXZ010000050.1 GCA_938003775.1 uncultured Granulosicoccus sp.
GTCACCATCAACGGAGCCAAAGTTGCCCTGCCCGTTTATCAGCATGTAGCGCAAGCTGAACGGCTGCGCCATACGCACCATGGAATCGTAAATGGCCGAGTCACCGTGCGGGTGATACTTACCCATGACCTCACCAACCACACGCGCAGATTTGCGGTACGGACGGTTATAGTCGTAATTTTGTTCGTGCATGGCATACAGAATGCGCCGATGCACGGGTTTAAGCCCATCTCGAACGTCCGGTAAGGCGCGCGATACGATAACGCTCATGGCGTAATCGAGGAACGACTGCCGCATCTCATCTTCAAGATGGATGGGCAGAATTTCTTTGGCGAAATCAGACATGTAGGACGAGGCCAAACGTGGTGACGATCGGGTCCGATCAACCGCCAGATTCTAACACATCAAGCCTGTGAAACCCACTATTGATGCGGCTTGCGGCGCATGGGCAACAGCGTTTATTGTGCACCTTGCTGATCCCTACCCCTGCACCCACCATGACCAACGCAAACGATCATTCTCCGCATCATTCAGACGCTGCTTCCCAGCGTTCAAGTAGCACCTCGACAGAGTCACAACGCTTGCGAATTAATGCGGGTTGGATCATCACTATGGACCAACAGCTTCGGGTACTGGAGCAGCACTCTCTGGTTGTTGATAACGGGCTTATTATCGACTGCCTACCGTGGGCTACAGCCGAGCAACGCTACTCAGACATGGCCGCCGAGGACCACCGTACCGCGATTCTCATGCCCGGATTGATTAATGCCCACACGCATCTACCGATGAGTCTGCTACGCGGCTTTGCCGATGACAAACCTCTGCAGGATTGGCTGCAAAATCATATATGGCCAGCAGAAGCTGCGCACATGAGCACCGAATTTGTCCGTGACGGTACCAGGCTTGCGTTAGCAGAAAGCCTGCTAGCCGGTGTCACGACTGTGAATGATATGTATTTCTTTCCGAATGTGACCGCCAGTGTTTGCCACGAGGTGGGTATGCGCGCAACGATCGGGCTTATCGTTATCGATTTTCCGACTGCCTGGGCAAGTTCGGTGGACGAGTATTTCAACCGGGGCCTGGCGTTACACGATAGCTGGCGTGATGACAAACTCATCCAGACCGCGTTCGCACCGCATGCACCGTACACCGTCTCAAAAGACCCACTGGAACGCATTGCAATGCTGAGCGCTGAGCTGTCCATTCCCGTGCATATGCATGTTCATGAGACTGCACATGAGGTTGAACAGTTTAAACAACAGCATGGCGTTCGCCCGCTGCAACGCCTTGACGATATCGGATTACTCAATGCCGATTTAATCGCAGTGCATTTAACGCAGCTGACTCACCGCGAAATAGAGCGCCTGGCCGAGACAGGTGTCCACGCGATCCATTGCCCTGAATCCAATCTAAAGCTTGCCAGCGGTTTTTGCCCAATGGCAGAACTCCTGGACGCCGGTGTGACTGTTGCCATTGGCACCGATGGCGCTGCCAGCAATAACGATCTGGATTTGTTGGCAGAATTACGAACGGCCTCCTTTTTGTCGAAGGCGCTCAGTGCGCAAGCCACCAGACTGCCAGCTCTACAGGCGTTGCGACTGATCACCATCGACGCAGCCAAGGCGTTAGGACTGAATCAGCAGATCGGCTCACTTGAGACAGGCAAATCAGCAGATTGCATCGTGATTGAACCGGATTTTGGCATGATCCCGATCTACAACCCCGCAGCGCAGGTGGTTTATACCAATAGCAGCCAGTGCGTTACCGATGTTTGGGTGGCTGGTCGGCGTCTGGTGGCCAATCGACAACTACAGACCCTGAATGCACAGGCGATTAGAGACAGCACACAACGATGGAGAAACCAGATTGCCTCGTAGTGCCAGCATAGCCCCGTAGTGCCAGCATAGCCATGACAAGATGGTTGATGAATGGTCAACGGTGCTTGGTCGGTGGTACTGGGTTGCTGAGGACATAGTCAGCGATGCTCGGTTAGAAGTTCAGAGTTGCTCAGGGAATCGACTACACTGGCAACTTCGTATAGCACAGCAACAGCAAGCACTCACACAGCAACCAGTAGCACTGTGTGAGCGTAATCTACGCTCACTTACCGAACTTTTGTACGACCTTGGATAAGTGGCAAAGCAAGCCAGATAGAATAACCAGGCAGATACCCATGAATACCCAGGCGCAAAATGCAGACCCGGTTGAGCTCGCTAAATTCCAGGATCTGGCCAGCCGCTGGTGGGATGCCAACAGCGAATTCAAACCACTGCATCAAATTAACCCGTTACGGCTGGACTGGATCAATGAGCGGCTGAATCTGCCTGAGTCACGTGTACTGGATGTGGGCTGCGGCGGCGGTATTCTGGCTGAATCTATGGCGCACGCAGGTGCCGATGTACTGGGTATCGACTTGGCAGAGGCGCCACTGGCAGTGGCCAGGTTGCATGCTATGGAATCCGGTGCCACGCTTGAATATCAGGACATTGCCGCCGAGGACTGTGCAGTAGAGATGCCCGCCAGCTTCGATGGGGTGACGTGCCTTGAAATGCTAGAGCATGTGCCTGATCCAGCTTCGACTGTAGCTGCCTGTGCAGCGTTGGTAAAACCCGGAGGTCGCGTATTTTTCTCAACACTGAATCGCAACCCTAAGTCCTGGTTGTTCGCCATTGTTGGCGCGGAATACCTATTGCGATTACTGCCCAAAGGCACACATGACTGGCAGAAGTTCATCAAACCATCTGAGCTAAGCTCGTATTGCCGGCACGCAGGTTTACGAGTGGATGAAATCATTGGCCTCACCTACAACCCATTCACCAAACACTACAAGCTTGAGCACGATGTGGACGTCAACTACATGATAGCCACAACCCGAATCAGTGATTGACTCAGCACTAGCGGTGATACGAGTGCAACAAACCACTAACTGTTGTTTAGTCAAAATCACTATCGCGTTAAGACACACCTAGCCTGCGTTAAATCCAAGCCAGTGATAACCATTAGAGAAGGATCGAGCCTGCATTATTCACTGTTGTGGATCGATGCTGAATCGCGTCAACGGTTTGTTACACGCCTGACGCTTATCCAAGCGATATCCAGCACCTTAAATGACGTTACCGAATCATCCATTGCACAAAAAAAAATTCACTGGTGGCACGAAGAACTGGAACGCATGGCAACTGGGGCAGCACGGCACCCCGCCACGCAAGCTTGTCAAACCCAACTGATCAAATCGAATACACACGTATCCCACAACACCACGCAAAACGTAATTTGGAGCGACAGACCAGCCATCAAAGCCTGCCTGGATTTACTGAGCACGGTATCGACCCAGTGGTTCACACCACCGAGTACCGATACCGACAGAGCTGAGTATCTAACGCAGAGCTATGCAGTGCGTATGGCACTGCTGGCGCATGCGCTCAGTGAACAGGAAGAAGACTTGCTAACCCCTTCGCATCCAGACTCATCAGCGCTGGCACTGGGTCAACACGAGCAATTAGCCCAACTACCGCAGCTGATTCATCAAGGACAGCCCGTATTCAGCGAAGCTATGTACCGTCAATTTGACATAAAGCCTGCTGATCTTGCGCAACATATTCGTATCGCCAAAGACGCCACGAGTAGCGCAAACGATACACAGACTACGGTTACAAGTTCTGCATCAACATTGGCCGGCATACCGGTGGTTCAAGACAAATCCGGACGTAAAGCTATGCTCGAAAAAGCCATTGACGAGGCACAAAATAGTCTGAACACAGCGTTAATCGACCCAGCCGTGATCGCTCGCTACCGCTGTGCCCCGCTATTGCCGCTGTGGCGACTGCTAATACTGCGTGAAAAACAACTCAGACTATGGTCACAGCTACAACCAGATTTGCTACGCGAGCGCAGTACGCTGACACCGATTCGTAAACTGTACTGGGCGTGGCGACATCGGCGCTAATCATGCGTTACAAGAGGTTGCATGACGTACACTAGTGGCATGCAAAATCCTAACTATCAAACAGCGACAGTTGCTGAACAACACTACACGCTGCCAGCAGACAGTCTCACTGATCGTGTTGTAGTGATCAGTGGTGCGACCGGAGGCCTGGGTACCGAATTGTGCAAAACCTGCGCAAC
>CALKXZ010000051.1 GCA_938003775.1 uncultured Granulosicoccus sp.
GTTCCATCCCACCGGCATCTATGGTGCAGGCGTATTGATTACCGAAGGGGTTCGTGGTGAAGGTGGTTACCTGACCAACTCTGAGGGTGAGCGTTTCATGGAACGCTACGCACCTAATGCCAAAGACCTTGCATCACGCGATGTGGTCAGCCGCTCAATGACGATGGAAATTAATGCGGGCCGCGGTGTTGGTGGGGACAGCGACCACATTTTTCTGAACCTACAGCATTTGGGTAAGGATGTGATTGAAAAACGTCTTCCCGGCATATCAGAATCTGCGCAAATATTTGCAGGTATTGATGTCACTAAGAAACCGATACCGGTTATTCCGACGGTTCACTACAACATGGGCGGTATACCCACCAACTATCACGGAGAGGTCGTAACACTGCGTGACGGCGATCCGGATACCGTCGTTCCGGGTCTTATGGCCATTGGTGAGGCTGCTTGTGTATCGGTACACGGCGCTAATCGTCTGGGCAGCAATTCATTACTGGATATCGTAGTGTTCGGCCGGGCCGCAGCCCTGCGCGCTGCTGAGCTTGTTAAACCGGGTACATCCCACAAACCATTAAGTGACGATGCCACCGCCCCTGCCTTGGATCACCTTGATCGGGTTCGCCATAACAAGGGCGAAACCCGGACCGCCGACGTGCGTGATCGCATGCAGCGTACGATGCAGAAACATGCGGCGGTGTTCCGCACTGGAGACAGCCTGCAAGAAGGTATCGACAAGATGCGCGGTATTGTTGATGAGTTTGATGACGTGAAAGTGGATGACAAAAACCTGATCTGGAACACTGATTTGGTAGAAACACTGGAACTGGAAAATCTGCTGGCACAAGCCCAGACCATTATTCACGGTGCACACAACCGACCAGAGAGCCGCGGTGCTCATGCCCGGGATGATTTTGAGGATCGTGATGACACGAACTGGATGAAACACACGCTGACATGGACTGATGAACGCGCCAATGTCTCAATCGACTACCGGCCGGTACACATGTACACACTGACTGACGAGTGCGAAGTCATACCACCCAAAAAGCGCGTCTACTAATCGCGACTCGGGCTTAGGCGCCTATGCAACTGTTGCTTAGCGTCGGGCTCTGACGTCAAGGCGCTAAAGAAAAAGAAATCGGAGAACACGATGGCAGAATTCAAGTTACCTACAAACTCAATCGTTAAACGCAACGGTAAGCAATTTGCCGCACCAGCCGGGACTACCAACACAAGGCGATTTAAAATTTATCGCTATGATCCGGACAGCGGCGAGAATCCTCGCGTAGATACTTACGATGTCGATATGGATACCTGTGGGCCAATGGTCCTGGATGCCATGATAAAGATTAAAGGTGAGATGGATTCAACGCTGACGTTCAGGCGTTCATGCCGCGAAGGTATATGTGGCTCTTGCGCGATGAATATCGATGGTGGCAATGGCCTTGCGTGCACGACCGCCATTGCCGACATTGAAGGCGATATTACAATCTATCCGTTGCCGCATCAGCCGATCATTAAAGATCTGGTATCAGATCTGACCAACTTCTATGCGCAATACGCCTCCATCGAACCGTGGTTGAAATCAGACACTCCGGCGCCACCGGATCGTGAACGTCTGCAATCACCCGAAGATCGGGAAAAACTCGATGGTGCCTATGAATGTATTCTGTGTGCCTGCTGCTCCACAGCCTGTCCCAGCTACTGGTGGAACCCAGATCGTTACTTAGGTCCGGCGGCACTTCTGGCCTCATACCGTTGGTTGGCAGATAGCCGGGACGACGCTACCGGCGAGCGACTCGATGGCGTGGAAGACCCGTTCAAGCTGTATCGCTGCCACACGATCATGAACTGCACACAGGTTTGCCCGAAAGGCTTGAACCCTGCTAAAGCCATTGCAGAGACCAAGAAAATGTTGGTCAAACGTCGCCTATAGCGGCCATGATCAGCACGGTGACGGCCAATGTCTAACTCTATGAGCGTGGATTCCGCAACCTTATCCAAGCTGCGCTGGCGTTGCCGACGAGGCATGCGCGAGCTTGATGAAGCTATGCGTGCCTACCTCGACAATCATTACGAACCTGCTGAGCACGACGAACGAGCGTTGTTCGAAGAGCTGCAGCAAATGCAAGACCCGGAACTCTACAAACTTATCAGTGGCAAGGCCAAGGAGGCCCGCTATCAAATTATCATCGACAAGATGTCAGTCACCCTGTCCAGTAACATGGCAAGCCGAGCTTAAACCCAGTCGCACTCATCAGTTTTTGCTCAGCGCTGCAATGATGGCCTCGTTATATGCCATTTGCCTAACACAGCTGAGTGCGTTACCCAAAGCCTGTGCCGCGATTATCATCACAGGCGTTTCACTGCGTCAGTTTCGGCAGTTATCACGTGTACGCGTACTGTCTTTCACACACAGCGAGGCACTGTGGTCAGTGACAGGGCCCGTAACACTGCGGCAAACATCCTCGTCCGCAACGCCAACAAAAACATCGGCCCGCAGCTCAACAAACCAAACTGCAGCGTCGATATCCGGCAAACTCATTAGTGGTGGTTATCGCAGCGGTGCGCTGCTGGTGATCGTCATACAATTGGAAGATACTCAACACTATCGAGTTGCCATATGGCGAGACCAGGTTGAACCACTGCAATTTAGTTTCCTGCACTACCAACTGGCCTACGGTACCGAACAGGCCGTTAGGCGAACATCGCAAGCCTGGATACGTCAAGCACTGGGGCAACAAGCACCACGATCACCAGACACCGCCAGCACCATCGATTATTGAATAGTGAGGGTCATGATGACGTCTTACGCTAAACTCAAGTGAAATCCCCAGTGAATACTCAGTGCCACCCAGAATGAGCCAGTTTGTTCAGAAACACGCATTAACCGCGTACACAAGCCCAGTGTGCCCACCGTATTCAGTGGCGCGATCCACATTACGCTGGTTCAGGTGCACCGCCATATGATTGCCGGGATAGGTATTGACCTGGCAACCATCAGCCGAATCGATAAGGTACATGCGCGTTTTGGAGAACGCTTTGCACGCCGTTTCCTACATACTGACGAAATCGACACGTATCTCACACATGAGTACCCTGCCCGATATCTGGCCAAACGATTTGCCGTAAAAGAGGCGGCCGTAAAAGCACTAGGGACCGGCGAACGCGCCGGTGTGTTACTCAAAGATTTCTACCTGCAACATGACCACCTTGGAAAACCCTTATTGAAAGTCACAGGCGAGGCGCGCAACCGTTGCGACAAATTGGGCATTCAACACTTCTGGGTTTCACTCAGTGACGAAGGTGACACCGTTGTAGCCTTCGTGGTGTTGGAGTTTGGTACCAACTAACACCACCCGCATCAGACTTTGTGTTCTTCGCTCAACACGCACTGAGTCATGGTGGCACGGCGCGTCGTTTACCACCGTATAGCGTAGAATTTTTTTATCAGTCGTTAGTCAGTCGCTAATCTGTTTGTAGATGTTTTCAAGCCGTGTTCCCTTCGTCTCGTTTAGAGACTTTACATGTTGAATACAACCCAATAAGTGCGCACGAAAGTCTGAGTGATCAGCGCGGTTCTGACTATTCAGTCCATAATTTTTACAATTGGTGAGCACTGCTTTTAAGCGCTCATAATAGCGACGATCAATATTCGGTTTCTCATTAACAACAATGCCGGTGATCAACTGACGTTGACTGAGCCGTAATTGACGTGTTTTTCGATAATTCAGTGAAAAACCCTCCTCATTGCAGATAGACCCGACCAGCGGCTCCAAAAACTGCCAGTTTCTGTGTGTATTTCCAGAAAATGCCAGATCATCTGCGTAGCGTGAATAATCGAGCTCTAGGCTTTTTGCCAGTCCATAGAGTCGTTTGTCCAGAT
>CALKXZ010000052.1 GCA_938003775.1 uncultured Granulosicoccus sp.
AATTTCTGGCAATTCGGTTTGAGCCGCTGGACAGACCCCAGACCCGGTATAAGCAGGTCAGGGGCAATCTCTGCCAATGGCCAGAGCACAAAAGAGCGTTGCGCAATACCACTGTGAGGGATCTGCAAGTCGGCTTCATTAACCTGCTGATGGCCGAACAGTAGGATGTCCAGATCCAGCGGCCGTGCGCTCCAGCGTGCCACCTTGTGCACTCTTCCGTGTTGCTGCTCTATGCGTTGCAGATGCTGCATCAGCGTTCTGGGGTCGCTTGAGTAGTCAAACGCACACACAGCATTCAGGTAATCGGGCTGATCTTGTGGCCCCATGGGATCGGTTTCGTATACCGATGAGGCGACTAGTTGGGCACTGCCGGGTAAACAGGCGATCTCTTTCAACGCCTGGTCAATATGGGCTTCTCGATTACCCAGATTGCTGCCCAAAGCCACGTAGACTCGTGGTGTATAGGGTTTTAATTCCCTATCCATTCAATGCCTTGTCATTATCGATAGGGATAGTTGATACACCACGCTCATGTATTTCACCCAAGGGTCGTTGACAACGCTTAAGACTGACCTGCAGAGTGTTTGTCGCCACCTGGCTTACGGCGACGTCGACGTCTTCGTTTTTTCTTCGGCGCACCGGTGGGTAATGTCGAGGACACCGAGTCAGCATCGTCGCCACTGACCGAGCGTTGCGGTGCAGCGTGTTGACCCACTGGCCATATATCAGTGACAACCGGGCGATTCGCTGCCGATTCAACCTGTTCAGCGGCATCCAATGTCTGCACCTTGGTCCACCACGTAGCACTGTCTTTCAACCGCTTATCAACACTGGAACGCAAACAGAGGAAATCGTAGGCGGCCCGAAAGCGACGATCCTCCATCAATTTCAGCGCCCGCCCACCTTTTAAGCGCTCAAGACGAGGTTGCATCTGCCAGATTTCTTTCATCGGCCCAGAAAAACGCCTGGGTATAGAAATGACCTTCAACTGGGTCACTAGCACCGAGTCCGCCGCACTCAACATGGCCTCATTGACTTTCATACCACGATGGCAGTCACGCAGCGTTCGCTCCTGTACATCTGGCCAAAGCATGAAGGCCAGTAGATACGCCGGGGTTATCGGCTTACCCTGTGCCACGCGTCTATCGGTATTGATCAGCGCTGCATCCAGCATTGTGACCAGATCATTGTCACCGGCTTTAAGGCGCTGGTCCAGCAGTGGAAACAGGTATTGCAGCAGGTCATGGTCGCGCACCGCATGAAAGCTACGCATTGCGTAACCGCCTTGGAATAATTTTAATACCTCCTCAAACAATCGCGGAGGTGGCGTGGCACGCAGTTCACTGGACACTTTACGCATGGCATTGAGCGTCCGATCATCGATCGCAAATTCCAGTTTTGAGGCCAGGCGCACTGCACGCAGCACACGCACAGGATCTTCTTTACAGCGCGTGATGGGATCCCCAATCAACTGGAATATGCCTGTTTCCAGATCAGCGAGTCCACCCACGTAATCCACAATGGATCCATCGGCAATATTGTAATAAAGCGCGTTGACGGAAAAATCCCGTCGGTATGCATCCTCCTCAATCGACCCGTACACGTTGTCTCTGACTATGCGTCCGGCAGCCCCTACCTCACCACCGGCACCTTTGCTGTGTGCCGCACGAAAAGTGGCTACCTCGATAATCTCTCGACCATAAACCACGTGCACCAGGCGGAACCTGCGACCGATAATGCGCGAATTGCGAAACAGCGCGCGAACAGTTTCAGGGCTCGCATCAGTGGCCACATCAAAGTCTTTGGGTTTGAGCCCAACCAACGCATCTCGCACCCCACCACCCACCAGATAAGCGGCATGACCCGCCTCGTGCAGTTTATCCAACACTTTTAGGGCGGAGCGGCCAATGGTCTTGCGAGTCACAGAGTGCTCGCCGGCCGGTACAATCAGCGGCTGCTTTCCAGCTAAGGGCGGTTGTGCTTTCGGATTCGATCGATCAGGCTCAACATCCTGTGCAGAG
Organism: uncultured Granulosicoccus sp.; assembly: GCA_938003775.1. Taxonomy (GTDB): domain Bacteria; phylum Pseudomonadota; class Gammaproteobacteria; order Granulosicoccales; family Granulosicoccaceae; genus Granulosicoccus. The sequence continues at coordinate 2,022 of CALKXZ010000052.1, forward strand.
GATGTAGCGTTGTCGAGCGACGTGGATTCTTGTAGGTCGGACTGCGCAGGCTGATTGTGCAGCAGCTGTTTCGTTCGGTTTAATGCCGAACGAGAGAGTCCGCTTAAAATTTTAAGCAATAGTTTCTCCGTATGCCTCAGTCGTCCGGTTCGGAACCGGGCGGATCATTTTGGTTTTGAAACCGAATTATCTGACGCCGTTGTTTCTTGGATGGTCTGCCATCACCTGCCAGACCGGCATGGACCGTACGATCACTGCGCAAGCGATCGCTGAGCCTTTGTCGGGCTAGGCGACTTTCTGCGGTTTCTTCATACAACTCCTGTGCTTCGACGGCCGGGCGGCGCTGATCGTTCAATGCCAGTACCGTCACTACAAACTCATACGGCGTTTTTTCTATCTGAACGACATCCCCAACCAGCACCATACGCGACGGCTTGATACGCTGGCCGTCAATGCGTATCCGATTTTTGGAAATGGCATCAGTTGCCAGGCTGCGGGTTTTAAAAAATCTCGCAGCCCATAACCATTTATCTATACGAACCCGGTCTACCATGTAACAAAGGTTTCCCTATGCAGTGCTACATTTATCGCAGCTCCATCAAGGAAGGTTTGTACGTTTACCTTGCCGACGAAGATGGGCTGGAAACACTACCTCAACCCGTCATGAAACAGCTTGGAACACCCGAGTTCTCAATGACTCTTGAACTGCATCCTGACAAGGCGCTGGGGCAGGAGGATGTCTGTGTGGTACTGAAAAATCTGAAGTCACAAGGCTTTCATATTCAGATGCCTCGTGATGTTGAACATCAGCTAGAAGCCATTGCACGTAAGGCAACACTCAATCGACAATAATGCCCAACGATGTTTTACACCTACAACCCAACCTGTGCAATTTTTCATGCACTGTTTACGCTGCAATACAAACCGGTTAAAAAAGGGCGCTAGCCAGCCTTAAACACGCTGGCAAGCGCTGTGACTAATCGCGCTTTGCAGTTTGCAACGGACCTTCTTGTGAGGAAAAATACGCAGCCAGGTCAGCAATGTCCTGATCCGATAGCTGCGATGCGAAACCAGCCATAATGGCGTTTTGACGAGCACCAGATCGGTAGCTTTTCAACGCATATTCTAGGTAACTGGGATACTGACCCGCCAGAATCGGGTTAGATGGGTCTGGGGATACGCCTTGCGCGCCATGACAAGCAGCGCAGGTGGCTGACTTCTCCAGACCGGCTGCAGCGTCTCCTGCGGCCTGAGCAGAAGATACCCCCAGCAGCGTCAACAATATGCAAGCTGCCGATACCTGAAAAACAGTAAAACTTGTGGGTAGTGTGTTCTGATAGCGTTTAGCGATGTTCATAGTTACTCGGCCCCCTGCGCCGCAAACCAAGCTGCAATATCCTGAATATCTTGATCAGACAGCAGCGCTGCATTGGCCTGCATGGTTGGATGAGACCGGGTTTTACTTCGGTAGGCTTGCAATGCAGCCACTAGATAAGCTTCGTGCTGACCGGCAATTCGCGGTACATGATAGGTGGGATAGGTGTTGACGTAATGCTTAACACCGTGACACCCCAAGCAGGTATAGGCTTTGTCGCCGCCCGCGCCTGCATCACCTTCAGCCAAAGCCACTGAGGCTGGTAACACCAGACAGGCCATTAGTCCCAGCAACGCTAAGCCTAGCTTGGATGGCAGAGAAATATTGCTGGCGCCGGACCGGGCGACAGTCTTGAGCGTGACATTCATTGAATAGTTGGTACCGGGTTAGCTTGTAAATGCGGTCGGTCAGAAAAAAGCACTGGCCTGGCCGACAATTCTAGCGGCTGGCACGCTAAGCGCCAACCGCTGATCTTACTAATTAACACCCTCGGCTGCCAAACACAGTAGCAGCATTGTCCCGGCCACGTCCGTCAACTGCGACCAGTCAGCGACAATCAGGCCTTGAGTGCTAGAAACATCTCGTTCATACGCTTGACAAAACCAGCGCTGTCCTCAAGCTGACCGCCATCGGCCAGTAACGCTTGATCAAGCAACAGGTGAGCCCAGTCATTAAATCGATCGTCGTCTTGCTCACTGTCCATCAGGTCAAGGATCGGGTGCGTTGGATTGACCTCCAGAACTGGCTTGCTAGCGGGCAGATCATGCCCAGCTTGTTTCATCAGCTGCTGCATATGCAGTGCCATGTCGTGCTCGCCCATCACAACACAGGCAGGTGAGGAGGTTAGCCGTGTTGACGCCCTGACATCGCTGGTGTTCTGAGCCAGTACTGTCTTGATGCGTTCAATAGTGGGTGCGACATCAGCCGCCTTTTTCTCTTTCTCAGCCTTATCCTCAGCAGATTCCTGTTCTAAGCCTTCGATGGCGCTCAGATCCAGATCGCCTTTGGCTATGGAGACAAACGATTTGCCGTCGTATTCGTGCAGGTACGACATCATCCATTCGTCCACACGATCGTGCATCAGCAATACTTCAATACCTTTGTCCTTGAAAATTTCCAGATGTGGGCTGTTGCGCGCCGTCTGATAACCATCGGCTGTGATGTAGTACAGCTTGTCCTGACCCACCTTCATTCGAGCAATGTAATCATCAAGGCTGGTTAGCTCACCGGCCTTGTCCGAATTACTGGTATCAAAGCGGTATAGCTTGGCCGCTTGTTCTTTATTAGCAAAGTCCTCGCCGGGTGCCTCTTTTAAGCAGGCGCCAAACTCACTCCAAAAACTGGCGTAGTCATCCGGCTGCTTGTCTGCCATTTTCTCCAGCATACTCAGAACACGCTTCACTGATGCATTGCGAATCGAATCGATGATCTTGCTATCTTGCAGAATTTCCCGCGAGACATTTAACGGCAGATCGTTGCTGTCGACCAGACCACGAACGAAGCGCAGATAGCGTGGCATGAGTTTTTCCGCCTCATCCATGATAAACACGCGTTGCACGAAAAGTTTAATCCCGTTTCGCTGGTGATTACCGTCGTAGAGATCGAACGGTGCTTTTTTGGGCAGATACAGTAACGAGATGTATTCCTGGTTACCCTCAACTCGGTTATGCGCCCAGGTCAGAGGATCTTCAAAGTCATTACACACTTGCTTGTAGAATGCCTGATAGTCTTCGTCACTGATTTCAGATTTTGGTCGAGTCCACAGCGCCGACGCGGCATTGACTTGCTCCAATTCAGCTTGCTTGGGCTCTTCAACAGGGGCGTCCTCACCCTCAGCAGGCACAGGTGCCGGTGGTACATCGCCGAGCATCATTATCGGGAACGTGATGTGATCGGAGTATTTCTTGATCACACTGCGCAGACGATAGGCGTTCAAAAATTCTTTGCATTCTGCCTTAATCTGTAACGTAATCTCAGTCCCACGTGACGCTTTTTCAGCGGTGTTTAAGGTGTATCCACCACTGGCATCTGACTCCCAACGTACCGCGTTTTCGGCAGATTCACCGGCCTTTCGCGTGGTCAGCACAACGGATTCAGCGACCACAAACGCAGAATAAAACCCAACACCGAACTGCCCAATCAACTTGGCGTCTGTTTTTTGGTCGCCGGTGAGCGATTCAAGGAACTGTTTGGTACCTGATTTAGCGATAGTACCGATATTGGCAACTACTTCATCGCGATTCATTCCGATACCGTTATCACTGACGGAAATGGTTCCAGCGTCCTCATCAACACTGACCACTATGCGCAGATCAGAATCGTCTTCGAATAACGTTGCATCAGCGATGGCTTCGAAACGCAACTTATCGCAGGCGTCTGACCCATTGGAAATTAACTCTCGCAGGAAAATTTCCTGATTGCTGTACAACGAGTGAATCATCAGCTGTAGCAGCTGGTTCACTTCGGCCTGGAAGACCATTTTTTCGCCGTCTTTTGCACCCTGCGGGTCAACAGACGCGGTATCCGCATTGTCTTGGGTTTTATCGCTCATGAACTACAGCCTCCGGGAAATTCAGGCGTTTTTGATGGTTTACCCGGACTATTTAAAAATACTCCGGACGATAGTGTCGGGAAGATCGGGATCTATTGGCTGAATTTCAAGCCTTGGCTGCTACTGAATGTAACGGGTTGTCCACTGTGCAGAACTGATCGTGCGGACACAAAAAAGCGCAGGCTACCCGGGGCCTGCGCTAGTCTTACTAAATATAGTGCAGCCAACAGAATCACATCGTTGCACACAACGAGAGGTGCGCACCGAGCTTATGACAGCAGCGCAGAGAAATTACAGCTTTTCTTTAATACGAGCCGCACGCCCCGTCAAGCCGCGCAGGTAATATAACTTAGCACGGCGCACGTCACCCCGACGCTTGACCTCAATACCAGCCACCAACGGGCTGTAGGTCTGAAAGACTCGTTCTACCCCTTCACCGTGCGATACCTTGCGCACTGTAAAGGCAGAATGAAGGCCTCGATTACGCTTGGCGATACACACCCCTTCAAAAGCCTGTAGGCGCTCACGCTCACCTTCCTTAACGCGGACCTGCACCACGACGGTGTCACCGGCGGCGAATACAGGCACCTCTTTGCCCATTTGTTCGGCGTTGATTTCGTCGATGATCTTGCTCATGTCATTACTCTTTGCTGCTATGCCCAGACTCGCGATCAAGCGTTTCCAGGTGTGTTAAAAAAACTCTATCTTCCTTCGTCAAAATCGCCGTTTCAAGCAAGTCTGGACGTCGGTCCCTTGTTCTAATCAATGCCTGCCGGCGTCGCCAACGAGCAATAGCCTTGTGATCACCCGAACGCAGCACGGCTGGCACTGCCTGACCCTCATAGAGTTCAGGCCTTGTGTAGTGCGGATAATCAAGCAGACCATCTTCTCCGAACGAATCCTCGTCTGATGATGATGGGTCACCCAGTACACCCGGTACCAGCCGCGTTATCGCATCGATAATGGCCAGTGCCGCAAATTCTCCACCACTGAGAATAAAATCTCCCAGCGATACCTCTCCGTCGACGACGTTGTTGATAACACGCTCGTCAACACCTTCATACCGACCGGCCACTAAGATCACACTGCCGTGCAACTGCCACTGCCGAGCCATGGCTTGATCGAACGGCTGGCCCTGTGGTGACAGATAAAACACCGGAGCTGCTGGCAGCGAACTCTTCAAAGAGCCGACTGCAGCGCTCAACGGCGCAGGTGTCATCACCATGCCAGGACCACCGCCGAATGGTCGGTCATCGACCGTTCGATGTCGGTCCAACGCCCAGTCTCGCGGGTTAGCTAGATCAAGTTTTAACAATCCGTTATGTCGTGCTCGCCCGATAACTCCGTGTTCAAGCGCTTCTTCAATCAGTTCCGGAAACAACGTGGCAACACCAACCTGCACGTCAGAAATCCGGATCCCAGTCGATGACTATTGTTCTGTTGTCCATATCCACCTCCGTGATGACATCCGGCACCAACCATGGCACCAGTATTTCTCTACTGCGTTTCGAAGCGCCTTTTCCAGCACTTTTTTCAGGGCCTTTCTCAGTACTATTCTTGTCGCCTTCTGCCGCGTCACGCTCATCAGCGATAACCACGACGTCGTTAGCACCTGTTTCAAACAATCGCTGCACCGAGCCAATCAGGTTCCCGTCCACGGTTGTCACCTTCATGCCTGTTAGATCGGCCCAGTAGTATTCACCGTGTTCGGTCGGTGGCATGGCCGATCGATCAATGGCAATGGATGCACCGATCAATGCACTGGCACTCTCTGGTGTATCAATACCTTCGAGCTTTGCAACAATCGTCTTACCTTGGGGCTTACCGTCAACCACTTTCATCTGACGCCATTGAGAGGACTGCATAAGCCACCACAACGGGTACTTCACAATATTATTTCTGGGACGAGTGTCGGAGTGCACCTTAACCCACCCTTTCAGACCCACTACACCGGTAATGCGTCCCAACAGTATTCGCCCACCTGCATGCTTGTCAGTCAGTGGGCTTTCCACTTCCCTTGTCACTGCAGGGGGTACAGCATCAAGCGGCCGCATTCTCCTTGCGGTAGCCTTTGACAATTTTGGCCACGCGATCACTCATCTGAGCACCGACACCCACCCAGTAATCAACGCGGTCGATATCCAATTTGACTTCAGTGGCTTCGCCACGTGCAACAGGATTGTAGTAACCGAGGCGTTCAATATACCGACCATCACGACGAGCGCGGCTATCTGTCGCGACAACGTGATAGAACGGTTGCTTCTTGGCGCCGCCGCGGGACAGGCGAATAGTGACCATGGGCCTTAATTTTCCGAAATTAGTAATAACCGACCCACGCCAAATCACGCAGACCTCAAGAGAACTCCCAATCATACGCAATTTCCAGCCACAAGCCAACACCCACCCCACATTTCATCTCCCACGGGTCGGACCACCGCAACCTTTTGTATTTTATAGAAAAATCGAGAAAATCAGCGATCAAAACATGCTTAAACAACTGATTATCGACGAAAATGGTTGTTTTAACGTCCCGTCAAAATACGCAAAAGTCGGTGCGGGCAACACCAAACGGACGTCAATCCAAGCAGACAGGCATTCGTTCAATAATGGCTACAAAGATGGTTAGTACGCCAGCGAGCTGGCCAACCACCGTTCAGACTCGCTCATCGGCTCGTTCCTGCGCTGGATGTAATCTGTGACCTGCCCTTTGTCTATCTTGCCCAGACCGAAATACCGACTCGCAGGGTTGGCAAAGTAGAATCCACTAACGGACGATGCCGGGAACATCGCTAGGCTCTCAGTAATGCTGATGCCTGCGTTGGCCAGCGGGTCAATCAGGCGCCAGATAACTTCCTTCTGGCGATGATCTGGGTTGGCCGGATAACCCGGTGCAGGCCGTATTCCTTGGTACCGTTCTTTGATCAGCAATTCGTTCTCCAGCGCTTCATCCGGGCTGTAGCCCCACCAGCGCATGCGCACATCACGATGCAGATACTCTGCAAATGCTTCAGCCAAGCGATCTGCCAATGCTTTCGCCATGATGCTGCTGTAGACATCATTTTGCCGATCAAACTCATCGACTAGCTCGTCAAGCCCAAGACCTGCCGTGACCGCAAACATACCAATGTAATCAGCAAGCCCTAATTCCTCAGGCGCGACGAAATCGGCCAACGACAGATTGGGCCGGCCGTCTGGGAAGACACGCTGTTGGCGCAGGCAGTGAATAATGTCAATCGGTGTTTGTCGTGCTTCATCTGCATACACGGCGATGTCATCGTTATTGACGCTATTAGCTGGGAACAATCCAATGACACCCTTGGCCGTGACTCTGCCGTTCTTGGTAAAAACATCAAGCATGCTCTGCGCATCTTGGAACAATGATTGAGCTTCTTGACCAACTGTGGGGTCTTTCAATATTCGCGGGTATTTACCCCGTAACTCCCAGGCATGAAAAAAAGGTGTCCAGTCAATATAGTCCACTAGAGTTTCTATAGACACATCGTCTATAACCGTCACACCCGGTGTGGCAGGCGGCACCACAGGTGTACTTTGCCAATCGATCTGCATGCAGTTTGCGCGCGCGCTATCCAACGCCATTAGCTCAACCTGGTTAGCCTTTGCAGCAAAGCGCTTTCGATAACGCTCATAGTCTTCATCAAGCTCGTCACAGAACTGCTGTTTGTTCTCTTTGCTCATCAGTGAGCTGGCAACTTGAACACAACGCGACGCATCCACAACATGCACAACCGGCTGTTCATAATGTTCACTTATTTTCACGGCAGTATGCATTCGGGAGGTTGTTGCACCGCCAATCAACAACGGTAAAGAAAACGATTCCCTCTGCAGCTCTTCAGCAACATGCACCATTTCTTCTAAAGACGGGGTAATCAGTCCAGAGAGCCCAATCATGTCAACTTTATGTTCACGGGCCTGCTCAAGAATACGACTAGCGGATACCATGACGCCAAGATCAATGACTTTATAACCATTGCATTGCAAGACAACACCAACAATATTCTTACCGATATCATGCACATCGCCTTTAACTGTTGCCATCAATACCGACCCAGCACTGCGTTGTCCGTCAGCATCTTTTTCCATGTAGGGCAATAGAACCGCCACGGCCTTTTTCATCACACGCGCAGATTTCACCACCTGAGGTAAAAACATTTTCCCCGCACCAAACAAATCACCGACCCGGTTCATGCCATCCATTAACGGACCTTCGATGACATCAAGTGGCTTGTCCATAGCAAGGCGTGCCTCTTCAACATCCTGTTCAACAAAAGCATCCAGCCCCTTGACCAACGCGTATTCAAGCCTCTCGGATAACGGCAACTCTCTCCATGCATCCGCCTGTTTTTCAACTTCCTGAGTATCGCTTCGGTACCGTTCTGCAATATCGATTAACGCATCCGTCGCATCATCAGTTCGCGCAAACACCGCATCAGTCACGGCGGTTCGCAATTCATCCGGAAGCTCCTCCATCACAGCGAGCTGACCTGCATTGACTATACCCATGGTCATACCGGCTTTTATCGCGTGATACAGAAATACCGCGTGGATAGCTTCGCGAACGGTATTGTTCCCTCGAAATGAAAAAGACACATTAGAAACACCACCACTAACCATGACACCGGGCATGTCTCTGCGTATTTGTCGAGTTGCCTCAATAAACGCGATACCGTATTCGTTGTGCTCATCGATACCCGTGGCGATCGCAAAAATGTTGGGGTCGAATATGATGTCACGCGGATCAAAATCTACCTTG
>CALKXZ010000053.1 GCA_938003775.1 uncultured Granulosicoccus sp.
CGGACCTGGTGTTTATGCCGTGTCTGCCCCCTGCTGATCAAATAATTGCAGCCATATTCGCCTCACTGACAAGCCGATGACCCCGATTGCGTGCAATCCAATAGGGCTCTGTCATAGGGAACTGTCATTAATCAACATGCACACTTGATAAAACCCTTATTCCTGACTCGGCTCGCTACATATCAGTATCTGCTGTTGTTCGTCGACTACCATCAGTAGCTGATTTTTAAGTCAATACATGTATACCTTGGACCAGACTTTATTGGGTAGACTCCTGACTGTTTCGCTATGATCCTAATCGGCCTATTCGAATACCTGCTCCTAACGACCCAAGCTCAGAGTCATTTTCATGCAATAGCCAGGAATTTTGCAAAATATTCTGTTTGTGGTGCAGTTCCCGGCATACCTAATTCGAGTCAAATCATTGAAAGTCCGGGCTCTTTGAGTTTGATGAGTCACCTGTACAGGTGATACCAATGGTAGAAACGCCGGCTCAATATCGTGTAGGTAGGACAAGAAATCGATCATTATTTCTCCCTCGAACGAAACACTGGTTCACCCTCAAAAAGGCGGCCCATGTATTATTAGAGCAATATTCATAATCGAATTGACGGCGCTGCCCATGCTTGAACAATCCAATTCCTCTATCGGGCGGTTCGATAAATCATTCTTGATTCACATGATCAAGGATTTTTTTTTAGTGTTACTCGTTGTCACGCTCATCGAATTCGCCTTAAAAGCCGGCAAAGTGTATTGGGACTATAAAGTCAATGGTGAAAGTCAGGCGCTTGACGTAGCAGAAGAGCTCTCTGAGAATGTTATTTCAATTATGACGAACGCTGGTGGTCCGATTGCGGTACGAACCATGTACCCAATTTTAGAGCAAAACTGGTTGGATCTTGGTTATGAGATTGCCATAGTACCGTCCGAGGTCACGGTACGGTCCATTGAAAAGAGGTTTGGGTATGAGCCTGAAGGGATTCCAATGACGGGTATGACCGATAGCGAGTATCAATCTGCATACGTTGATATTTATGCCACTGAGTTTTGCACCTCATGTCACACAGATGCATCGGTGGGGGATTCACTGGGACAGGTAATTGTCCGCAACTACCTAGATCGTGATATTGCAATGTGGTGGGAGGGCGTCAAACTCACATTAGGACTTGCTATTGGTAAAATTGTATTACATTCAATTTTGTTATTTTTAATCTTAAGATCCCGCATGGAGCCGTTGCTGCGTTTGCGATCGGTAGTCAGTAGGCTCTCAAAAGCGTACACCGATCTAAACCAACGCGCGGAGGTTCGCACCGCAGACGAGTTCGGCGTTTTAGCGCGTGATCTTAACGTTTTCCTTGATCGAATCAGCAGGCTAGTGCAAGAGCTTGACAACGTATTAAACCAAGTGGTGGAAGTTAACGACGATTTTATCAAGATACAAAGAGACTTAAGATCACAGATCGATCACGTCCTTTCACACACGCGCGGAATGGAACGCGGCGCCATGATGAACGCAAAACAGGAGCCCAGACTTTCAGATGCCTGGTTCGATGCCACCAAACGCGCAGTTACAGAACTCGATGCGGCACTTGCCAGAGCGAACAGCCCACCAGAAGCTGAAGCGTTGCTGCAGAACCTTCGCTCAGTGGTTGACAACGCAGAAGCACAAATTCGTAATTCTGAACAACTGTACGTATCCTTGGCAGAACTGGGTGATGAAGCAGTGGCGCTCAAAGATTCTATGTCCGAGATGATTCGCTTGGAAGAGCGCATGAAAAGTATTATTGAATCAGGAACTCATTTAGTCCAGCGTCTTCAGCCTGCAGACAGTAAGACAACTGAATAAACAGACAAGAGTATTACATTGATATGTTTCCGTGCTAGCTGCAACGCTACTGGTAATTCAATGCAATTTTCAAGCAGTGAAAAAGAAAAGTACTATTCTCTACGATCCTGTGAATAGCTGAACAAAGGCGGATTCATACAGTCAGAGTTCATACAATGGGCGGCGTAACTTAACGCTACAGATCTCACGGGAAAGCTATGCGACTACACAACACCCTGATAATAATCATTGTCTCTGCTTTAACGGCGTGCACCACGAGTAACCCATACACGGGTGAACAACAGACTAGTAAGGCTGCTAAGTACGGACTTGGTGCGGCTGCGGTTTGCGGAATCGTCGGTGCCATCAGTTCCGGCAAACGAGCACGAAATGCCGCCTTGGGTTGTGGATTAATCGGTGCTGGTGTTGGCGCTTACATGGATGTACAAGAATCCAAATTGCGTGAGCAACTACAGGGCACTGGCGTATCGGTCATCCGTGAAGGTGACAATATCCGGCTTGTTATGCCTGGCAATATCACTTTTCAGTCAGATTCCTACAACCTTCGCAGCACTTTCTACCCTATTTTAAATTCTGTTGGCCAAGTACTGGCCAAATACGCCGATACAACCATCCGCTTATCAGGCCACACTGACAACACCGGATCACGTCAATACAATCAAGTGCTATCGGAACGTCGCGCCGACAGTGTGGCCGAGCATCTACAAACCCGCCAGGTGAATCGTAATCGCTTATTGGTCCAGGGTGAGGCATTTGATCAACCCATTGCTGATAACCGGACCGCAGAAGGTCGGGCACAAAACCGCCGGGTTGAGTTGTACATACTCCCTAAGGCATAGCGGGCAAAAGCACCCTAGTCGCTGCGAATTTGTTGTTTGTTTGAGCGACAATAGACTTGTTACAGAGAATTCAGCACAGCAAATGCTGAGCCTTGTTAACGCGTATTAAACGTGCAAAAGTCAACGAACGATATAAAACCTGGGTCTAATTAGTGTAAAAATCTTGAGTAGAATCAGGAGCTGTTTATGATTACCAGAGGTTTTAGCGGTCCGCGCAACAAAAAAATATCAGACGATGGCAGGCTTCCTCCTGGTCAATCGCTGACAACCGGTTTCCCTGTTCTCACCTCAGGTCCAACACCCAAAGTAGAGCTGGATAGCTGGAAATTCAGTATCAAACTGGGTGTAAAACCTATTCAGTCCTGGGATTGGAATTCATTCAATCAACTTCCACAATCATCACTTGTTACCGATATTCACTGCGTAACAACGTGGTCAAAGTTTGATACGAAGTGGCAAGGCGTCATGGTTGATGATCTGCTGAGTGCAGCAGGCTATGAGTTAGACTCCTTGCCCACCCGCTTTGTGCTGGCACATTCTGTTGATGGCTATTCAACCAACCTACCCATTGCTGATTTAATCAGAGGTAAGGCAATGATAGCCACACATTTTGATGAGCTACCGCTGACCAGTGAACATGGCGGACCTGCTCGGCTATTGGTGCCACATCTGTATTTGTGGAAGTCAGCAAAGTGGGCCAATGCACTGCAATTTACCGAAAAGGATGTTGCAGGATTTTGGGAAACTCGCGGTTATCATATGCGTGGAGACCCATTCAAAGAAGAGCGTTATGGTGGATAAGTCCACACTTATAGATCATAGCATAGGCACTTCGAGTATCTGGAAGCCAGCAACAATCGCGTCGTTGGAGAAACTGACGAAGCGCATTATGCGCGTAAAACTCTCCACAGACGAATGGAAACCTGCCGTAGCTGGCCAGCACATAGATGTACGTTTGACCGCAGAAGATGGTTATCAGGCGCAACGTAGCTATTCATTGCTATCGACTGTTGAAGAGATAGGTAGTTACGAAATCGCCATTGAATATCTTACTGATGGAGAGGTGTCATCCTATTTTCATGAAAACGCACAGGTGGGTGATTCCGTAGAAGTGCTTGGTCCAAACGGTGGGCATTTCATATGGAACAGCGTCAACACATCCCCCGTTCTGTTAATTGGCGGTGGTTCTGGCGTTGTACCGCTACTCTCGATAGTGGAAGAAAAGACAAACAGTGAATCCAGCACGCCAATGAGCTTGCTCTACGGCGTACGTTTCTTAGAAGATATTATCTACCACCAACACCTTAATGAGTTAACGGAGCGACATGAATCATTATCCGTTAATTTTTCCCTCTCAAGAGAGACAACCGTACCTAGCCTGCCTCAGTACCATCCTGGTTATATTCATGAAAGCTTGATCCGCCAGGCACAAAAACACTTAACCAACAATGACCCTATAGAGTGTTATGTTTGCGGTAACAACGGTTTTGTTGAGTCCATGACAACTCTGCTTCAAGAACGTGGCATGGACAATATTCGTACAGAGCGCTTTGGTGAGTAGAGGTACACCTAATCGTATTGATGGTGCAGCAAACAGCATGGCCGCACATTTATAGTCAACTAATATCTGTGTTGTAAGCCAACCGGACGAAGGGGGTACGGAAGTATTGGGCAATATTATGAATATTCTGGCTAGCTATCCAATGGCGTTAAACTACTCAAAATGGTTGGCAAAAGCTCGGCAACAGTGGGGTGCACAGGCAAGGCCTGCTGCATAACACGGTAGCTAGCACCGGTGGCCATAAAGTTTGATATCACAGCAATAACTTCATCACAACCGATTCCAAGCATCGAGCTACCTAAAATTTGCTCTGTGTCAGCATCTACAATCAGACGAATTAACCCAGCCGTTTCGCTTTCCTCCTTCGCTCGGCTTATATCTTTCATCTGACGAGTTGCCACCCCTATGCTGCGCCCACGAGACACTAATGCCTTGGCCTCTTGCAGTGATATACCAACGCGTCCGAGCGGTGGATCGGTAAACATTGCATAGCTAGGAGGTCGTCGGTCAGCTCCGCCCCACTGATGCAATGGTTGCGATTTACTGTTCTCATGGGCTATCACAATTTCATGATCGTGATAGCTGGTGTGCGTGAAGGCACCGCGTCTGTTCACATCGCCCAGTGCCCAGACCCCGTCAACCAGCGTTTTGAGCTGACTGTCGGTAGGTATGAATCCGCGTTCATCACACGCTAAACCGATGCTTGCCAGGTTGAGCTGATCCGTATTAGCGATTCTGCCAGTGGCTACTAGTAGGTGCGACCCGACCACCTGCTGCCCGCTATTCAATGTCACGGCAACGTCATTTTGCTCGCTGTGTACTCGCGTTATGTCGCTACCGGTTAGAATGGTAATGCCCTCAGCGGCGAGTACGTCCTGCACCGCAGCCGATATATCCTCATCTTCACGACTCGCCACCCGAGATCCCGGCTCAATGATGGTGACAGCGGCACCCAGGCGGCAAAAAATCTGACCCATTTCAAGACCAATGTAGCTACCACCAATGATGATCAAGTGGCGCGGACATTCTGTCAACGACAGAAGTCCTTCGTTATCCAGATACGGTGTATCGGCCATACCGGTTATGGGTGGCACAAAGGGACGCGTTCCAGTGTTCAAATAGACACGGCTTGTCATTAGCGTGTTATCACCGGCCTTAATTATGAAGTCATTACCTTGGCGGCCTTCAAATTGCGCCCAGCCATGAATGACATCGATAGTATTAAAACTATTTATCCAATTCTCAAGACCCTGACGTGACGAGTTCACACGCTCGTGCATTCGAGCCATCGCAGCTGCAAAATCAACGTTAAACCCGTCAGTGGTGATACCGAATTCCTTTGAATGTCTGACTAGATGCGCCACTCGAGCAGACTTTCGAAGCGTTTTGGTGGGTGTGCAACCCAAGTTGACACAAGTGCCCCCTAGCCGGTTCGCTTCCACCAAAGCAATAGATTGTCCTAGATTCGCAAAATGGACCGCCAGCGATGGCGCTGCCTGCCCTGCACCGATAATTATCGCATCGTATTTCTTTTTCATAGCGACTCGTTGTTCGATCAGCGTCTGCCCCAGGCAGACTCTCCGTCAATTCACTTCTTGATACTGGGTTTTGTCAACTTTCAGGTAAGCAACGCCCTCGTCAAGTGCAATCACAACTTCCTCAACCCCTGGTAGCGATTCTAATTCTACCAACAGACCCGAGGCACGGCCTTGCTCCTCCGGACTCAGGGCTCTGCGATGGGTGGTCATTTTACGCGGTGGCTTAAACCCAATAAGCAAGGCACCCCACACCAGGCACAACACCATCATAACGGTGTACAAACCCACTGGCCCTACAGCTCCATACAGCCAACCAGCTCCGGTTCCACCCACAAACGCGCCCAGAAACTGACTGCTGCTGTAAACACCCATGGCACTACCTTTGGACGCTGCCGGTGCCAGGCGAGATACCAGTGATGGCAGCAACGCCTCTAGCGTATTCAAACAGCAGAAAAAGGCAGTTATGCCTAAAAACAGTAACAATACGCTCGAATCAATACCCAGAACCAGTGGCCCTGCAAACCACATCTGTGTGATTGCCATACCCATAACGCACAGCAGCAACACAGCGCGCATGGCACGCCGTTCGCCCCAGATAATCAACGGTACCATGACGCCAAAAGACACAATAACTGCTGGTAAATAGACCAGCCATTGTCTATCCGCACTGACACCGGCATCGAGCAGCCCAAGTGGTACGGCAAAAAACACCGCTGTAATCAGCAAATGCAACATAAAAATACTAGCGTCCAGTCGCAACAGTTGGGTATCGCCCAGTAGCCGTTTCACGGTGTGCAGATTGGCACCGGTATCTGCATTGAACTGACAACGCTGAGGATTGGGAACAACGGTATGCAAAATTATAAGCGCCAGCACGGCTGAGGCTGCTGTCAACCAGAACAGCCCGTCTATGGAAAACCAGCCGATAAGCACGGGCCCAAGTATGAGCGCGATGATAAACGCCAATCCAATGCTAGCACCCAAGCTGGCCATGACCTTGGTACGCTGCTCATCGCGCGTCAGGTCTGCTGCTAGCGCCATCAATGCGGCAGCAATAGCGCCTGCCCCTTGCAAGGCGCGACCGAAAATCACACCATAGATTGACTCTGACAAGGCCGCAACCACGCTGCCTAGAGCCAACAGGCAAAGACCCAGTGTGATGACCTTCTTGCGCCCAATGCGGTCGCTGAGCATGCCAAACGGAATTTGCAGACAGGCCTGCAACAGGCCATACATGCCAATGGCCAATCCCATCAAAAACGGCGTGCTGTGTTGATAGTGATCACCAAACAGGGTGAATACTGGCAGCACGATGAACAGCCCCAGCATGCGGACCATATAGATCAGCGACAGCGACCAGGCCGCTCGACGCTCACCTGGCAGCAAAGCCGTGGATGGAGATTTGTGGGATTGAATCATGGTCGAGGCAAACTGAGCAGGCGAGTATAGTATCAGGGGTAAGGCTCGTATGACACCGCCTCAGGGCTTGCTTTGCCAGAACACAGCGCTGCTGCAGCTTGCACAGCAATCCAATGATTGACCAGTAACGAAACTCATTTTCGATGGACACCATTCGTATCCGCGGTGCACGCACCCACAATCTCAAAAATATCGACACAGACCTGCCGCGTGATTCCTTGATCGTCATCACCGGTCTCTCTGGCAGTGGTAAGTCGTCGCTGGCTTTCGATACATTGTTTGCAGAGGGGCAGCGTCGCTATGTCGAATCCTTATCCGCCTATGCCCGGCAGTTTCTGTCCGTTATGGACAAACCCGATGTGGATCTTATTGACGGCCTGTCACCAGCTATTGCCATAGAGCAGAAGTCCACGTCACATAACCCGCGTTCCACCGTGGGCACCATCACTGAAATCTATGACTACTTGCGTCTACTGTTTGCACGCGCCGGCACGCCGACCTGTCCTCGTCACGGTGAAGTGCTGGAAGCGCAGACACTCAGCCAGATGGTAGATCACGTTATGACTATGAAAACTGGCGCCGCGCTGGCTCTGTTGGCACCGGTTATCAGGGATCGCAAAGGTGATCATGCCACCCTACTCGAGCGGCTAAAGTCACAAGGGTATTTGCGCGCTCGTATCGATGGTGTTATCACAGAACTGGAAGGCGACATAGCACTTCCTGCAAAGAAAAAACACACTATCGATGTGGTTGTCGATCGTTTCAAAGTGCGTGATGATCTGCGCCTGCGCCTGGCTGAATCGTTCGAGACCGCCACCACACTGGGTGAGGGTAACGCCATCATTGCAGCGCTGGACGGTAGCGGTGAGGATGTGGTTTTTTCAACCCGCTTCGCCTGCAACCAGTGCGGCTATTCACTACCGGAACTGGAACCCCGTGCATTCTCTTTCAACAGCCCTCACGGCGCCTGTACACAGTGTGATGGCCTAGGCCTGAGTCAATTCTTTGATCCTGAGCGCATTATTACGAGTCGATCAGTGAGTCTGGCTGGTGGTGCTATACGTGGCTGGGATCGGCGCACAACCTACTATTTTCAGATGATTCAATCGTTGGCACAACATTACGAGTTTGATGTCAATACGCCTTACGATGAACTACCCGAAAAAATACAGAACATCATTCTCTATGGTTCTAGTGATGAAGAGATCACCTTCAGCTATCAAAGTGAGAAAGGTCGCGCTGTACGGGAATCAATACGCCCGTTTGAAGGCATTATTCCGAACCTGACGCGTCGCTACAAGGACACCGAATCTAATACTGTTCGCGAGGAACTGGCCAAACTACTGTCCTCACAAACGTGTCCCGAGTGTCACGGCGCACGTTTAAATGAGGCTGCCAGACATGTACTGGTAGCTGGACATAATCTGCCATCAGTGATCAGCCAGTCCATTGGTGATACCCGCACCATGATCGAGTCGCTGACACTGACAGGACAGCGTAAGAAAGTGGCTGACAAGATCACCGCCGAGATCATTCAGCGTTTGAGTTTTCTGGTGAATGTTGGCCTTGATTACTTATCACTGGACAGAAGCGCAGATACCTTATCCGGCGGCGAGGCACAACGTATCCGACTGGCCAGTCAAATTGGCGCTGGATTACAGGGCGTAATGTATGTGCTCGATGAACCGTCCATAGGCCTGCACCAGCGCGACAATAACAAGCTACTGTCCACACTGCAGTACCTAAAAGATCTAGGCAATACGGTGATTGTTGTAGAGCACGATGAAGACGCCATTCGTGCAGCTGACCATGTGCTGGACATCGGACCCGGCGCCGGTGTTCACGGCGGCACGATCGTCGCCTCAGGTACGCCTGCACAAATTATCAAGCACAAGAAATCTCTAACGGGCCAGTACCTTTCCGGCAAACGTTTCATACCTGTTCCTGAACGCAAGACACCCGGCAAGCAGTTTATTAGTCTTAAAGGAGCTAAAGGGAACAATCTGAAATCGGTGGACGTGCGAATACCGGTAGGTCTGTGCACCGTGATTACTGGAGTGTCTGGATCGGGTAAATCCACACTGATTAACGATACGCTTTATAAGCATGCAGCCAATACCATCAACAAGGCCCATCACACACCGGCACCGTTGAAGTCAATAACCGGACTTACGGTATTCGATAAGATCATTGCCATTGATCAAAGCGCTATCGGCCGTACACCGCGCAGTAATCCAGCGACCTATTCAGGCTTGTTTTCACCCATTCGAGATCTTTTCGCTGGTACCCATGAGGCGCGTTCACGAGGATACAAGGCTGGTCGCTTCAGTTTCAACGTTAAAGGTGGTCGCTGTGAAGCCTGCCAGGGTGATGGTTTGATCAAAGTCGAGATGCATTTTCTACCTGATGTCTATGTGCCGTGTGATGTCTGCCAGGCCAAACGCTACGGGCGTGAAACGCTGGACATCCGCTACAAGGGACAGAACATTCACCAAGTACTGTCTATGACTATTGAGCAGGCGCATGAATTTTTTGCAGCCGTGCCTGTGCTGAATCGCAAACTGCAGACGCTGATGGATGTCGGGTTGTCGTACATTACGTTGGGGCAAAACGCTACCACGCTCTCTGGTGGAGAGGCTCAACGCATCAAACTAGCGCGTGAACTATCCAAACGTGACACCGGTAGTACGCTGTACATACTCGACGAACCCACAACAGGATTGCATTTCGAGGACGTCAAGGCGCTACTGGCAGTGCTACAACGATTACGCGATGGCGGTAATACCGTGATCATCATTGAGCACAATCTGGACGTAATCAAGACAGCAGACTGGATTATTGATATGGGGCCTGAAGGCGGGCAAGGTGGCGGCATGGTGGTCGCTTCCGGACCGCCCGAAGACATTGTTGCCTGTAAAACCTCTTACACGGGTCAGTATTTAAAGCGTATGCCTGCACGCTGATAGATATTCACGACCACCTGACCCTATGAAAACCATCACACCACAAACGCTGGACGGAACCTTAAGAAAAACTGATTCCACAGCGTGGGGTATTCTGTTTATGGTCACCGGCACCATGATCGTACCGGTCATGGATGCCATCGCCAAATTTTTAGGCGATAGCCTATCTCCAGTGCAAATAACCTGGGGCCGTTTCTTTTTTCAGTTCATTTTCATGGCTGCTGCCATCATCCCGATGCAAGGTTATAAAGCCTTGTGGCCTAAACGTCCGGTCATGCATGTTGTACGCGGTGTGTTGTTGGCCATAGCAACCACCTTCTTTTTCTTTTCACTGCTCTACTTACCGTTGGCCAACGCCATAGCTATCTTCTTTGTACAACCGATGATACTGACGCTTCTATCAGCGCTGTTCTTGGGAGAGAGTATTGGCTGGCATCGTAAGACAGCCGTACTGGGTGGTTTTATTGGGGCCTTATTGATTATCCAGCCCGGTACTGACTCGTTTACGATTGCCGCCTTACTACCGATGGGTGCAGCACTGTTCTTCTCCGGTTATCTGGTGGCTACTCGTTCGGTTGCCAACGTCGATCATCCACTGATCATGCAGTTTGCATCAGGTGTGGGCGCAACCGTTGTGTTGACAGTAATCCTGCTTTTGGGCTTGTTATCAGAGCAGGCGTTGTGGACACCACAGTTACCTACGCTAAGCCAATGGGGATGGTTGGCGGCTATAGGAGTAATCGCCGCCGCTGGACATCTCTTGGTAGTCATTGCGGTAAACCGCGCACCCACGTCACTGCTGGCACCGTTCGGTTATGTAGAGATCATTGCCGCTACGGCACTTGGTTGGTTAATCTTTGGTGATTGGCCGGATACGTTGTCATGGTGGGGTATTGGCATCATCGTGCTCAGCGGACTGTATGTTTTCATGCGTGAACAGCACCAGAATGGTAAAAGCGCACCTGTCACCTCATAGACTACCGCAGTTGAATTTGTCAAGTCGCACAGGCACTCAATGCACCACTGGCCAAGGCTCAAACCACCAAAGGCCTATCAAAGCACCGAGCGTTTGCTCTCACGATAGAAAATATATAACCCACTGCCTACAATCAGTGCAGCACCGCCCAGTGTCCATGTGTCGGGTAAAGCATCAAATACCACAAAGCCTAATAGTGTTGCCCATAACAAGGAGGTATAACTGAACGGTACGACCAATGATGCCGGTGCATTTCGAAAGGCGCGAATCAAACAAAAATGACTGGTACAACCCAGCAGACCTACCCCAGCCATCAACAACCAATCTACCGCACCCGGTGGTTTCCATACACTCGGCGCCCACAGTGTCATCACCACCACACCCACAACGCCTGAGTACAGTAAAGCGGTCGTTGGACCATCCACCAGACGCAGCTTACGGGTCATGATTTGGTACAGAGCGTTACTGGCAGCCGAGCAAATTAGCAACAAATGACCCGTTTCGGGCAACCAAGTTGATGGTGACGTATTCGGTAGTGAGGCCATAAGTGCGACCGCAGCATCATTACGCGGATGCACGATAATCAAAGCACCAATAAAACCCATCAGAACACCTAGCAACCTGCGTATCCCCACTCGTTCGCCCAGCACGGGTATCGCTAGCAGCGTTACGAATATGGGTGACAGGAACATAATAGCCGTGGCTGTGGACAGCTCTGTTGTGCGTAGTCCGGAGAAGAACAACAGGGTTGTCATCATCAACAATGATGAACGCAACAACTGGAGCTTTAAATTGCCTGTTGCAAAGAAACGCAGCATTTGGGCACGCAAAAACACACCCAACCAAACCATGTGAAAAAAGAATCGCGCCCAGACAACCTGAAACTGAGAGAAATCCTGAACCAACAGCTTGACAACGGTATCCATCGATACAAACAAGCACATGGTCAACAGCATCCACAGAATGCCAGCAACATGATTCTCTTCGACAGGAACAGACAATGAAGGAGTAGCCATGAAATAGCGTTAAGAACGGCTGCCAAATGCCGGATAAACTAGTGAAGTGGAAGTAAATTTATAACGGTACAGAGGTTTGGTTGATCCATAGCCACAGCGACATGATACGACTTTATACATACATCTGACGACCCGTATGTGACAGACCTAATTCACGAGTGTACTGACTCATCCAGCGCAGCCACCAGTCGGTCCACGCTACTTGGAATTTTGAGGCTGCTAACGTTCCCAAGGCCCAACACTAAAGCACGACTTTTGGTGGGTATTGGCTTATTCCAGCTTAAAGACTCCAGCAATTGCGCACCAACGCCGTGCCGGGTTAAGCATGACATACAAACCTTTGCTGGGACCGGTTTTTTCAAAGGCACAACAAGACTCAAGCTACCGCCGGTTGTAGGCAATGATTCGAAGCGCCCGGTATTGTTCAACGCATCGATAAGCACGTGCCGGCGTTGCGCGTAGATTCCGCGTGCGCGCTGCAAATGCCGGGCAACCGTACCGTTATCGAGAAGCTCTGCAACCGTTGCCTGAGCCACGGAGTTGTGACTACCGCCAAGCATTCGCAGACAATGATGTGCTGAGTCCACATGTAACTCTGGCACCACCATCCAGGCAATGCGCGCTGCCGGAAAAATCAGTTTGGAGAACGTACCTGCATGCAAGACGATATCAGATGACTGGCCATTGGTCTGATCATTAGCCTGCGAAGCCAGTGCCGGTCGCGCTTGAGAATTATCACGGAACTCACTGTCGTAGTCGTCTTCAAAGATCACCGCACCCGATTGGCGTGCTAGCTCCATAATTTGCGTTCTTTGCACGGCAGACAATGGCAACCCGGTCGGGTATTGAAAGCATGGCGTCAAATACAACAAAGACGGCCTGGGGTTGCTCACAATATCCTTAAGCACATGTCCCGTAGCCGTCACCTTCAAACCATGCACCTGCAGGCCTTGCAGTGAAAAAGCCTCCATCGCTCCCCGGTATCCGGGTGTCTCAACCCAGGCGTGATCCCCCGGATCAGCGTACAGGCTCGCTGCCAGCGCCAGACTCTGGCGAGTGCTGCTGGTAATAATGATCTGCTCTGGTTTGACGCGCAGTGAGCGATAGCTCGTTAGATACCGACTAATGGCAGATTGCAGACGCCGCAACGGTCGGCTGTTGTATCCAAGTTCATTGGCCGGTAAACGCGAGGCAACCAATAACGCCTTGCGCCATGCATCTTTCGGAAACAACGCTGCATCTGGCATCCCTGGTGCCAGCTCAGGCTGCCATGTTCCGTCTACTGCTGAGTGAATGGATCGGGCCGATAAGCGCAAGGCTGCTGGCGGCGTTGAAGATGGTTCTGCACTGGATAACGACGCGGATAACGCTGCACTCGCCGCTTTATAGGTAACGGTGGTACCTCGCCGACCAGAGCTACTGATCAGTCCTTCATCAGTCAGCTGCGCATAAACCGCGATAACTGTGTTGCGCCCTACCCCCAATTGTATCGATAACTGGCGACTGGCAGGCAGGGATTGTCCATTGACCAGTTCGCCACGTGTAATGGCCTCATACAACGCAAGGTACAACTGCCGTACCTTCGTCAGTGCGTGGGGGGTCACGGGAGTCAGCCGCTGTGTCCATTCAGGATTAGTTAACATTATGGTTCTATTAAAACGCTCTTTTCGTGCCTTGTAAAGGAACCGTATTCACGTAAGACTGAGTCCCTACTGTCCTTCACTATTCATCGAATACTGCTTGAATCACGCCATGACAAATGTCAATACACTCCCACCCAAGGGCGACAAACGCCGAGTTCGTCAATCCGCAAATCGTGCCGATTATGAACAGGCAACGCTGTATCGCCTATTGGATGCAGCTAACATTGGACACGTGGCATTTACTGAAGATGGATGGCCACAATCGATTCCAACCGCGATAGCCCGCTTGGATGATCACGTGTATTTACACGGTAGTCGCAGCAGCCGCTTGTATAAATTGCTCGCCAGCGGTGAGCGAGTGTGTATATCGGTGTGTCTGGTCGATGCATTGGTCAAATCACGCTCAGCCTTTCATTGTTCGATGAACTATCGCAGTGTCGTGATATACGGTTGCGGTGAGCCGGTTACTGGTGATGAAAAAATTGCCCTATTAGACCGCCTCACCGAACACCTGATTCCTGGTACCGCAGATGACTTCCGGCCTCATCTGGCCAAAGAAATCAAAGCCACCGAACTGATTCGGATTCCATTGACCGAAACAGTTGCCAAGGTTCGAACCGGGGATCCAATTGATGACGATGAAGATATCGAACTGCCGCACTGGGCTGGAATTATTCCTTTGAGAACCGTGGCTGGCGAGCCTATCGCCGCTGCCAACTTACCCGGTACAGTAAAACCAAAGACTGGCTTGCTAGACGCGTTGGCAAAGCTTCAATAAGCGCATTATCCAGACTGGATGGCCTATCAAACGCAATGCGGGCACTACGCCGTCATACGTAGTGCCTGCTGTACCCATTGCACAGTCTTCTACCAATTTTCATTTTGAACGGACTATCTGCAATTCATCGATTGGTCAGATCGTGGCTATCTGACGGCGCCTCACGATTCTAGACGTGTAGAGTCACGGGCACACGTCACGTATTCCACTCTACCCGTATAGAATCATGGTTTTGAAGTAC